>JAIDPG010000256.1 GCA_029062865.1 Oscillospiraceae bacterium | reverse complement strand
ATATAAATATCGTGCGGGTGACTCTCTTTCAAGCCCGCGCCCGTGATCTTTACGAACTCCGCGCGCTCCTGCAAATCGGGGATAGTCGGGCAGCCGCAGTAGCCCATACCGCTTCTGATACCGCCGACAAGCTGGAAGATCGTATCCGCGACGCTTCCTTTGTACGGCACGCGTCCCTCAACGCCCTCCGGGACAAGCTTCTTCGCGTTGCTCTGGAAATATCTGTCCGCCGAGCCGTCCTTCATCGCGGCAAGGCTTCCCATTCCGCGGTAAACCTTGAACGAGCGCCCCTGGTAAATCTCAACGTCGCCGGGCGCTTCCTCGCAGCCCGCGAGCAGCGAGCCGAGCATTACAACATTCGCGCCCGCCGCGAGCGCCTTTACGATATCGCCGGAGTATTTAATGCCACCGTCCGCGATGATCGGCACGCCGTACTTCGCCGCCGCGCACGCGCAGTCGTAAACCGCCGTTATCTGCGGAACGCCGATACCCGCGACAACTCTTGTAGTGCAGATAGAGCCCGGCCCTATGCCGACCTTTACGGCGTCCGCGCCCGCCTTGATAAGATCCTCCGCGGCAGCCGCCGTCGCGACGTTGCCCGCGATTATCTGAATATCCGGGAACGCGTTCTTCACCTTGTCGAGCGTTACCATTATGTTCTTGGAATGTCCGTGCGCCGAGTCGAGCACTAGCACGTCCGCCTGTGCCTTGATAAGCGCGCCGGCGCGTTCGATCACATCGGGAGTAATGCCGATAGCCGCGCCGCAAAGCAGTCTGCCGCCGTTGTCGCGCGCGGTGTGCGGATACTGCACGGATTTCTCGATATCCTTTATCGTGATAAGCCCCTTAAGATCGCCGTTTTCGTCAACGATCGGGAGCTTTTCTATCTTGTGCTTGCGGAGTATGTCCTGCGCCTGCTCGAGATTTGTGCCGACGGGCGCGGTGATGAGGTTTTCTTTCGTCATAACCTCGCCGATGACCTGGTTCGGGTCGGCGATAAAGCGCAGGTCGCGGTTCGTGAAGATGCCGACAAGCTTGCCGTCCTCAACTATCGGCACGCCCGAGATTTTATATTTTCCCATAAGCTTGTCCGCGTCGGTCACGGTGTCGCGCGGGGAGAGGAAGAACGGGTTCACGATAACGCCGTTTTCGGAACGTTTTACCTTGTCTACCTCCTCGACCTGCCGCTCGATAGGCATATTTTTGTGGATTATCCCGATGCCGCCCTCGCGGGCGATCGCGATCGCCATTTTGCTTTCCGTAACGGTATCCATCGCCGCCGTCATGATCGGCGTGTTCAGGTGCAGCTTTTTCGTCAGCTGAGTTTCGATGTTGATCATATTCGGCGTTACGTCGCTCTTCGCCGGGATCAGCAGAACGTCGTCAAAGGTCAGGCCTTCCTTGATGAATTTTTTCTCGAATTCGCAGTTTAACATACAAGTTACCTCCCGTTTCTCTCGGTCTGAATTATCTCTTTCTTGCGGCATTTCCCGCCGCAGGCGGGGAAATGCCGCAGTCTAATAGCAGACCGCGTTTCTTTTACTCTGTCTTGTGTATTAGATATATTATACTACAATTCGCGATTTTTTTCAAGTGCGCCGAAAAATAAAAATAACCAAATATCTTCGATAATTTTCAACCTGTTTGGAACATTTTAACGCACTTGCTTAAAATTTGCAAAAAATCGGCGTTTCGCTCTTGACTAATCGCGATATTTATTATAAAATATAAATGTATGGTGTAAAAGTGGCTATTTGCCCTTTTAAGCCCTTATATTTATTTCAGAGGATTGAAAGCGATGAAAAAAACCACGATTTCCGCCTCGCTTCTCGCAAGCGACCTTTCGGACATCAAAAGCGCGGCGCTGCGCTGCGAGCAAGCGGGCGTTGATATGATACATTATGATGTAATGGACGGCGTGTTTGTCGAGCAGATAACGTTCGGGGCTTCCGTGCTTAAGGGTCTGAAGCGCTCGACGCATCTGCCAGTGGACGTGCATCTTATGGTGGACAACCCCACAAAGCAGATAGAGTTCTTCGCCGAGGCGGGTGCGGACAGCATTACTCTCCACGTGGAGAGCAGCTGCGACATTCCGAAATGCCTCGAGCGGATCCACGAGCGCGAAATGAAGGCGGCGGTCGCGATAAAGCCCGCTACTCCCGCAAGCGCCGCGTTGGATTTCATCTCGCAGTGCGATATGATACTTGTGATGACGGTAGAGCCCGGCTACGGCGGGCAGAGCTTTATGGCGGATATGATGCCTAAGGTCGCGGAGATCCGCAGATACGCCGACGAAAACGGCTTCCCGGAGCTTGACATCCAGGTGGACGGCGGCATCGGCGCGGACACTGCGGACATTGCGAAAGCCGCGGGCGCGAACGTCCTCGTCGCGGGGACAAGCCTGTTTAAATCGGATGATATGCGCGGGCTTTGCAGCCTGCTGAAAGGATAAAATAATGTTGAAGCTACCCGAGAGAGAACCCCAAAGGGTCTATCTCGAACGAATGGTTATAATGTCGCTGCTGCTTGTGCCGTCGGCTGTTCTGCAGGGAACGCGGGCGCTGCTTGTTGCGGCTTTGAGCGTACTTACTTGTATGATAACGGACGGGGTGTGGTGCCTTGTCCGCAGGCTTCGCTATGATATTAAAGACTTCGCCGTGCCGTTCTGGGGGTTAGCGCTCGCGCTGATGATGCCCGTGAACATCTCGGCGGGGCTTGTTGTGTTGGCGGGGATTTTGTGCATTTCGGTCGGAAAGCACCTGTTCGGGGCTTCGGACAACATCATCTTCTGCCCGCCAGCTATCTCCGCGGCGTTTCTGATAATCTGCTATCCGTCGCATATGCTGTATTTCCCGCGCTATGGCGAGAAGGTCGCGGCGTTTGGAAGCTATGCGGGGACTTTGGGGCGGTCTATTGAGTACTCGCTGAATTTGCACAGCGTGCCTTCCCAGTCAATCGGCGATACGCTTATGGGCTTTGTTTCCGGACCTATCGCCTCGGTTTACGTCGGGATAATTCTCGTTTGCGGGATCTGCATGGCGTTTCGCAGGAGCAACAACGGCTTTGTAACGCTGACGTGTGTGCTGACGGCGGCGGGGCTGGCGGCGCTGTTCCCGCGCGCGGACTTCTCAGCGGGAGAATCCGTCATCTACGAGCTGTCGTCGGGGTATATCCTGTTCGGCACGGCGTTCCTCGCGGCGGAGCCGCACCACGCGCCGAAAACCACTCCCGGCAAGATAATGTACGGCTTCGCGCTGGGATATACAACAATGATGTTCCGCTTCTTCGGCAAGACCGAGGGCTGCTTTATCTTCGCGCTGCTGATAACAAACGCCTTGAGCGCGAGCTTCGACCGCGCTGTCGAAAACTTCCTGTACTGGAAGAAAACGTATCTTTCCACGTTTGAGAACTCCAAAACGCAGGCGCAGGTCGGCGCGCCTAAGCTCACCGATACGCAGGAGATCCTGCTCCCCGAAAAATATCGCTTCAACACGCCGCCTATCGACGGAAAAATCACAAAAAAGAAGCGCAGCAAAAAATCACCCGAAGCCGCGCCCGAGCCTCCCAAACTTGAGGACGAGGACGTTAAGATCGCGCCCGATTATGAAAGAGCTTACGAAAATTCGGACGACGCGCCGAACTATGAGCTTCTGGCGAAAATCGAAAATATACAGACTATCGTTGACTATGACGAGCAGGATATTCTTGAAACGGGCGAGGACGGCATAAGCAGAATCGAGCAGCTTCGCCAACAGCGACAGCCGGGAATAAATCACATCACGGAGGAGGAAAATAAAGATGACGAATAAATTCTCCGTGAAGCCGGACGGGCTGTTCCGGCAAAACATCGTGCTTATGAGCGGGCTTGTCACCGCGCCGATAATCGTCGCGGCGACGACTGTTGAGCGCGCGATCGTGCTGGTGCTGAGCTTCTTTCTGATGAGCTACACAAGCATTATGATCTGCCGTATTGTTCCTAGAAAAATCGTTTACACCGTCCGGGCGATGCTTTACGCGGTCGTCGCGGCGGGAATGTTTATCCCGACGGTCATCATTCTCGAAATGCTCTTTCCCGCGACGACAAAAAGCGTTATGCTGTATATCGAGATTTTGACGGTAAACTCGCTGCTGCTCGCGAAAACCGAGAGCCGCTTTTATCTTGAGCCGTATGGAGTAATGGCGCTGGACGCGCTGTTTTATGTCATCGGCTACGCGATCGCGGCGTTTGTCGTCGGGGCTATTCGCGAGCTGCTGGCTTACGGAACGCTTTTCGGACTGCGCTGGTTCGACCCGCCGATGCCCGCGGCAAAATCGCCGTTCTTCGGGTTCTTCCTGATCGGGATTTTCGCGGCGGTTTGCAGGGCGGGGTGCGGAATGAGGCGTGCTCAACAAAGAGGGCAGAGAGCCGCCCGAGCTTCCCAAAGCATTGCCCCCGACAGCAGAGGGGAGGGAGCGCAATGACGTTCAGCGGAGTGCTCGCGAGGATAGTTACTCTCGCGATGATCTCGATCTTCACGCAAAACGCGATTTTCGACAGAGCTTTCGGCGCGAATGTCGCGATTTACGCCTCCCGCAAGGAGAACCACGTTCTCGGCTTTACGGCTGGAATTACAGTGATTACAACGCTTGCATCTATCGTCACGTACTTTATAGACAAGCCGATGCTCGCCTTGGAGCACGGGTATTACTATATGCCGCTTATTTATATAGGTGTGATAGGCGTGCTTTATGTAGCGGGGCTTCTGATTATGTGGAAGGCGTTCCACAAGACGTACAAGATGGTCCGCAGATACGCGCACCTCGCGGTGTTCAACTGCGCGGTTATCGGCGCACTGTTTCTCAACTCCACCTACGGCAGCAATCTGCCGAGCTACATCGGCTACGGCTTCGGTTCGGGCGTGGGATTTTTCGCGGCGTGCTTTATGCTGAACATCGCGCAGGAGCAGCTTGACAGCGAAAAAATACCCCGCATTTTCCGCGGATATCCGATTATGATGATCTATATCGGAATAATCTCGCTCGCGCTTAATGTGCTTACCGGATACACTTCGGAATTCTGATAGTAGCAAGTTTGATAAAGATTAGTTGTTAGTTATCCGAACAGATACGCGTATCCGCTCCGGTAACTAACTGCTGACAACTGTTTCCTAATAACTACGAAAGGAGAGATTCACGCTAATGGCACCGAAAAAGACCAACATCAAAATTAAAAAAAGCAAATTCAATCTCTACAACAAAAAGAAAAGCAAGGCTCGACGCTTCTTACGGGTTGCCATTACCGTGGTCGCGGTGTGCGCGCTCGCCGTTCTGGGATATGGGCTCGGCAAGCCGCTGATGAAGTATATTAAGGAGAGAAACTCCGGCACGCCCGATACCTCCGCGCTGCTTTCAAGCATTATCGGCGCGGGGAGCTCGGAGATGAGCGCGATTATCTCCTCCGACGATACAAGCAACGCGGAGCCGGATCCGCAGACAAGCGGCAAGGTCTACTATCTTCCCGAAAACGCCGCGCTGAGCGAGGCTTCTCTAACGGCGGAGCTCGCCGCCGCTAAGCGCTCCGGGTGTGAGGTCGTGGCGGTGACGCTTAAAAACGATGACGGAAATCTGCTGTATAAAACAAGCATCGCCGAGGTGAAGGACGAGGCGGAAATCGTAACGGGCACGCTCGCCGCTTCCCGCATCGCGACGCTTATCCGAAACGAGGGCTTTGTTCCCGCCGCTCGGATAAGCACGCTTATGGATAAGACCGCGGGCGGCATCGTCAAGGGCAATTACCGCATTGTTGAGGATCAGGGCGGCGGCACCTGGCACGACAATCGCCCCGAAAAGGGCGGCAAGCCGTGGCTCTCGCCGTTCAAGAGCGAAAGCGCGGCTTATATCGGGAATATCACGTCTGAGCTTTCGGCGGCGGGCTTTAAGAAGATCTATTGCGCAAACACGCGCTTCCCCGCGTTCTTCAACGTGGATATAACGACAAATCTCAAGGATCTGCCCCTCACCGAGCCCGACAAGCGCCTTTCGGCGTTGTGGAGCGTTGTTAATTCAGCGAAAACGGGCGCGGAGAAAAACGGCGCGGAGCTGTGGCTGGAAATAAGCGCCTCGGCGATCGTCGCGGAAAACAAAAACAACACCGACGCGGAGATCGCGACGGACAAGACGAAAATTCAGGGCGTTAAAGTAATCGTCGTTTACGATCTGGTGAAAAACCCCTCGGGCTCGACGACTTCTTCGGCTTCTTCAGGCACCGCAAGTTCAACAAGCGCGGCGGCTTCCTCAACGGTGACTTCCACGGTCACGCAAACCGCGCACGCAGCCAATTCCGCGGGCACGAGCTCCACAATCTCCACAAGCAAGACGAGCGCGACCGCTTCAGCAAGCACGACAAGCGGCACGAAAACACCGACCGTAAAGAGCGACTACGAAACCGCGAAGGATTTTTGCGCGAAGGCGAAGGTCATGCTCGGCAGCGCGGAGTTCGGCGTTAGAATCCCCGATTACATCACGGGAAAAACGCTTGAGGACATCACGAAAGCGCTGAACGAAGCAGATATCGCAATTCTTAATTGATAACGGGGATTTCCCGCTGTCAATTCCACATTATAAATAGAACCCAAGGAGGAACAAAGAAATGAACAACTTTTTATTTGCTTTAAGCAGCGCCGCGGACGCGAACGCGGAAGCGGCAATGGGCGGCATGAGCATCTTTACGATGATTATCCCGCTGGCGGTTATGGTGCTGATTTTCTGGCTGTTTATCATTCGCCCGGAGAAAAAGCGCAACAAGGAAATGCAGAATATGCTGGAAAATCTGCAGGTCGCGGACGAGGTGGTTACAACGGGCGGCATCGTAGGGCTCGTGGTTTCCGTCAGCAAGGACACCGTGCTTATCGAGACGGGCTCCGACCGCACGAAGATCCGTGTGATGAAGTCCTCTATCGCGAAGAACAACACTCAGCGCGAGGAAGAGCCGAAGAAGGAGCTTGAGGCTAAGAACGAGAAATCCGATAAAAAGGATAAGAAAAAAGACAAGCCCGAAATCAAGTAATGGGCGACCTCAGAGTAGTCAAGACAAAAGCCGCGATTCGCGAGGCGCTGTTCGGGCTGATGAGCGAAAAGGAGCTCGCGAAAATAACGATCTCCGAGATCTGCGCACGCGCGAAAATTAACCGCAAGACGTTCTACGCGCACTACAGAGCGCCGTCGGACGTTATTGAGGAGCTTGAGAACGAGGTTCTGGAGGAGTTCTCGGCGATACTCCGAAGCGGCGGCGACAGTCTTCTGAACGTCAGTGCCGCTATACGCGACATCAGCGCGACGATAGAGCAGCGGCGGGAATTCTTCAAGCAGTTTATGTTCCGGAACCCCGACCTGTTCAACAAGGGCAAGATAAAGGCGATGCTTTGCCGCGTTATCACAGTGTCGCTGAAAAACGCCGGCGCGCCGCACAACGAGGAGACATTAAAGGCGGCGGCGGAGTTCTCGATCTCGGGGGTTCTGGCGCTGTATTCGGCGTGGTTTGACGGTGACTGCAGGGACGATCTTGATTTTATCACAAGCACGGCGATAAATATGGTGACAAGAGGGCTTTCGGCGTATGTTCCCGAGGACAAGCTCTCGAAGGTAGTTACAGGAGAAGGACGCAAAGGATAATTATATGAAGAAAGCAAAGGAAAATCTTTTTACCGTTCGCGTTATGGTTTTTATGGCGATTTTCGCGGCGATAATCTGCATTGCCGCGCCGGTTTCGGTTCAGGTGGGACCTATCCCGATAACGCTCGCGACGTTCGCTATATACCTCGCGGGCGCGATACTCGGCGGCAAACGCGGAATGATCGCGGTTATCGTGTACATAATGCTCGGCGCGGTCGGGCTGCCGGTGTTCTCTAACTTTAACGGTGGGTTTACCGCGCTGTTAGGTCCGACGGGCGGCTATATCATCGGGTATATTCCGCTGGTTCTGCTTACGGGGATATTCTCCGATATGAATTCCAAAAAGCATTGGACGATGATTATTGGAATGTTATTGGGAACTGTCGCGCTTTATACGTTCGGCACGGCTTGGTTTATGATTATGACGGAAAGCAGCCTCGGGAGAGCGCTCGCGCTTTGCGCGCTGCCGTTTATCCCCGGCGACGCGCTGAAGATCGTCTGCGTTTCCGCAATAGCGATGCCTCTTAAGTCCAAGCTTTCGAGCGTTATTTTGAAATAATGGAATACGCGGTAATAGTAGCGCGGCAGGCGGCAATAATGCTGATGCTCCTCGCGGTGGGGTTTGGACTTTATAAGGGCAAGCTCCTCGGCGACGAGGCGACAAAGCAACTTTCAAACATCGCGCTGACGGTAATTAACCCGATCGTTATCTTTAACGCGTATCAGACGGAATTCGACCCCGCGAAGCTCCGCGGGCTTCTGACAGCGCTCGGGCTTTCGCTGGCGTCGCAGGTGCTGCTTATCATAGCGGCGATGATAGTCATTCGCCCGTCGCGGAAAAGCTATGAAACGGAGCGCTTCGCGATCTCCTACACGAACTGCGCGTTTATGGGAATTCCGCTTGTGGAGGCGGTTTTCGGCACGGACGGCGTGTTTTATCTCACGGCATTCGTGACGATATTCAACATTTTTTTGTGGACGCACGGCGTTGTTGTAATGCAGGGCAAAACGGAAAGCTCCGCGAAGGCGCGCTTGGCGGAGCTCGTGAAGATCCTCACGTCTCCCGCGATCATTTCAATAGCCTTGGGTCTGGTGTTTTTCTTTACGGGGCTTCGCCTGCCGTCGCTCGTGCAAACGCCGCTGAATTATCTCGGCGCGATGAACACGCCTATAGCGATGATCGTTTCGGGCGCGACGATAGCGAAATCGGGGCTGCTGGACTGCTTCAGAACGCGGAGCGTCTACCTGCTCCAGACCGCGAAGCTGCTGCTCGTGCCCGCGCTGCTCGCGGGGCTTTTCGTGCCGCTGCAGCTGTTTGGGGTGAGCTCGGTCGTCATCAACACGGTGCTTATCGCCGCGGCAGCGCCGACCGCCTCCGCGACGATAATGTTCGCCTACAAGCACAACCGCGACGAAAAGTGCGCGTCGAACCACTTCGCGCTGTCGACGCTCGCGAGCATAATCACGATACCGCTGATGCTGATGCTTTCGGGAATGTTGACGAGATTGTTCATTCCGTGAGGAGATTTTATAAACTCATTCTCCCCCATCAAAGGCAGGGAGAGCTCCGCCGCTTACTTCTCGAATTGTGCAATATATTCAAAAATCGCGAACTAAATTTGTGTAAAAATAGAGTTGAAAATCATTGAAAAAAATGGTATAATCATAGTGTAAGAAATTATGTGTGAGATAGTATTGCAGTTTTAACTGCGTACTTCTTAATATATTTTCCCCAATTATTTTCAGCCGATCATCTGTTTTCCCCAAACAGACGGCACTTGATTTATCTTTCCGCAGACACCCCCTTGCCTGCGGGTTTTTTTTACCGAAAATTTCTTAAATAAATCTTGCAATTTCGGGGGAAGTGTGATATAATAAGTATATAGATTATTCAGCCCGAAAATAAGCCCGTGGGTCTCCCCCCGCCGGAGGCGGGGGAGACCCGCGCAAAATCAAGCTGTATTTATTATTAACACGACGAAAATTCTCGCGAATTTATAATAGAAAGGTGAACGCTATGGCTAATGAGTTGAACCAAAACACGACATTTTCCGAGGGCGTTGCTTCCTTGGAGAAAAGTCTCGATTTGATGCTGACCGACCTGCGAAAGGCGGCGCACAGCGCTATCGATATGGACGACTGGAACAAGGCGGAGGAGATCCTCGCGTCAACGAAGGCTGATATCAAGAAGATTGAGACGTTGAAGAAGAAGTTCGCGGAGTTTAAAGAAGAGGCGGCGAAGCTCGGCTTTTTGAGCGGAGACGCGTCGAAGGCTCCCGAAAAACCGGCGGAAGCTCCGAATCCCGAGGCGAAGCCTGCGGAAGCCCCGAAGTCCGAGGCAAAGCCAGCTGATGCCCCTAAGCCCGAGACGAAGCCAGCTGATGCCCCTAAACCCGAAGCAAAACCCGCGGAATCCCCTAAACCCGAGGCAAAGCCCGCGGAAGCCCCTAAACCCGAGGCGAAGCCCGCTCCCGAGCCGCCTAAGCCGCAGCCGAAGCCCGCGGAGCCTCCGCAGCCGCACCCGCCGCCCGAGCAG
>JAIDPG010000255.1 GCA_029062865.1 Oscillospiraceae bacterium | reverse complement strand
GACAATATATATATATATATATATATATAATGGTCATTGTGGGGCTTTGCCCCGGACAGACAATGAAAGGAAACAGAGAATGAAGAATAAAATATTATCAATAGTCGTTTGCACGGCGATGGTTTTGTCGCTTACCGCTTGCGGAAAGAGCGAAAACCCGCCCGCAAATCAGCCGGAGACCTCTTCGAGCAGCACCGTAAGCACTCCGAACAACAGCAAGCCCACCTCGACCAGCACATCCGCAGCGAGCGGCACCCCCGATGTGTCAAGCGTGACCGACGCGTCAAGCGCACCCGCCGGCACTCCCGACACGTCAAGCACGCCGGAGGCACACAAAGAGGTTGATTGGAGCACCGTGCCTTATACGGACGAGTTTGATTTTGTGGTTCGATACTCTGAGGGTGGCGACTATCTAAATGAATTCAGCGGTGCTGTTCTCAGCGACTATCTCGGAAAGGAAAAAGTTATAAATATTCCCCCGACGGTTGGCGGACAAAAAGTAGTTTCTGTTTCTATTAGGGGAAATAAAGACATTACGGACATAAACATTCCCGAGGGCGTTTCCAAGATAGACAGCCGTGCTTTCGAAAACTGTACAAGTCTTGAAAGCGTGACTATTCCCGATAGTGTAACCGAGATTGAGAATAAAGCTTTCTCCGGCTGCAGCAGTCTTACAAGCGTAAATATCCCCGGCGGTGTGGGCAAGGTTGGCGACGGTGCTTTCTCCGGCTGTACAAGCCTTGCAAGTATAAATCTCCCCGACAGTTTGGCAGTAATTGACAAAAATGCTTTTGAAAATTGTACAAGCCTTGCAAGCATAGATATCCCCGACAGCGTGACCAAAATCGACAACAATGCTTTCCGGGAATGCACAAGCCTTAAAAGCATAACAATCCCTGGCAGTGTGACTACTATCGGCGATGGTTGGGGTTATGTTTTCTCCGGCTGCACAAGCCTTACAAGCGTCACTATCCTTGATGGCGTGACTTATATCAGCGCTTACGCTTTTGAAAACTGCACCAGCCTTACAAGCGTAACGATTCCCGGTAGTGTGACCAGTATCGACGGTGGGGCATTTGAAAACTGCACAAGCCTTACAAATATAACGCTCCCCGACAGTATGACATTCATTGGGAAAGCTTTCGAAGGCTGCCCTAATATCAAAGTCAACTACAAAGGCAAGGAATACGACTACGACCACCTTGCTCGTCTGCAAACCGACATCAACAGTTTCTAAAATACAAGCCGCGGTTCTTATGAGCCGCGGCAAACTTTTTTTAAAAACCCCTTGACAAACTCGTGATTATTTGTTATAATAACGATAGAAGGTGTAAGTTGAATTTACATTACACTTGTTGCAACTTCTGAAGAGGTATTATGAACGAGGATATTGTATTGCTGCTTGATATTTACGGCGAGCTTCTTCCGAAGAGCCAGCAGACGGCGCTGGACTTGCGGTTCAACTCGGATCTGTCGCTCGGGGAGATCGCCGAGGAAATGGGCGGCATCTCGCGGCAGTCGGTCAACGATTTCATAAAAAAGGGCAAAAACCGCCTGCTGGAGCTCGAGGAGGTTCTCGGCAGCGCCGCGAAGTTCCGCGAGATAACCGAGGAGCTTGACAAGGTTTCCGAGGTGCTCGAAAGCGCGCCGAGCTCTTCCGAAAACGCGAGGATAAAGCAATCTATAAGCAAGATAAAAAACGTGCTGAACAGCTGAGAAAACAAAATATTCCAAGAGCGAAAAACTTTTTTCGAAGCGCGGCTCTCTAATTAAATATACAGAGGTTTAACGATTATGGCTTTTGACGGTCTTTCTTCAAAACTGAATAAGGTTTTTTCCAAGCTGAAGGGACACGGAAAGCTTACGGAAAAGGACATCAAGGAGGCTATGCGCGAGGTGCGTATGGCTCTGCTCGACGCGGACGTAAACTTCAAGGTCGCGAAGGACTTTGTGAACAGCGTCAGCGAAAAGGCGCTCGGCGCAAAGGTTATGGAAAGCCTCACGCCCGCGCAGCAGGTAATAGATATAGTTCACCAGGAGCTCATCGAGCTTATGGGAAATACCACCGCGAAGCTGAATTTCCCCGCAAAGCCGCCGTGCGTTATTATGATGTGCGGACTTCAGGGTGCGGGTAAAACGACGCATTGCGCGAAGCTCGCGAAGTGGATGCAGGGGCAGAACCGCAGACCGCTGCTTGTCGCGTGCGACGTTTATCGTCCCGCGGCTATCGAGCAGCTGCACGTCGTCGGGGAAAAGGTCGGCGCGCACGTGTTCGACGAGGGTCAGGGAAACCCCGTGGAGATCGCGAAGCACGGCATAAAGTACGCTAAGGATCAGGGCTTTGACACGGTGCTTCTCGATACGGCGGGTCGTCTGCATATCGACGAAACGCTGATGCAGGAGCTTAAGGATATAAAGACATCGGTCGAGCCGGACGAGATACTGCTCGTTGTTGACTCGATGACCGGACAGGACGCTGTAAACGTCGCGCAGAGCTTCAACGACGCGCTGGATATAAGCGGCGTTATACTCACGAAGCTCGACGGCGACACCCGCGGCGGCGCGGCGCTTACCGTGCTTGCCATTACGGGCAAGCCGATAAAGTTCGCTGGCATCGGCGAGAAGCCCGACGACCTCGAGCCGTTCTACCCTGACCGCATGGCGGACAGAATTCTCGGCATGGGCGACGTGCTCACGCTTATCGAAAAGGCAAAGGCGACTATTGACGAGAAAGAAGCCGAGCAGTCGCTGAAGAAATTACAGGAAAACAAGTTCGACCTCAACGATCTGTACGCGCAGTTCGTTCAGATAGAGAAAATGGGCAACGTCCGTAATTTGTTGAATATGATCCCCGGCGTTGCGGGGAAAATCAAGGACGAGGACATTGACGACAAAAAGCTCCCGCACACAAAGGCTATCATCACATCGATGACAAAGCGCGAGCGCGAGAAGCCGTCGATAATCGACGCGAAGCGCAAGCGCCGCATTGCTGCGGGATCGGGAACGTCCGTTGAGGAGGTAAACCAGCTTCTCCGCCAGTTCGAGCAGATGCAGAAGATGATGAAGCAAATGGGCTTAGGAGGCAAGAAAAAGCGCTTCCCGCGGTTTCCTATGGGAATGGGCGGTATGGGCGGTTTCCCCGGAATGTAAGGCGGTGCGGTCTTGGACTTTCGCGATATTTTTAGCCTTGTTTTCTTTCTCGCGGGCGTTGCGATGATAATTATCGCATGGGTGTTAATGCGCAAGGGACTGTGGAGCTTTTACGACTCCCACAAGGAATGGGCATTGAATGATCTGTACTCTCCGCGGTGGCGTCGCGGAATTGAGTCGCCTTACCAGCTGTTTGATATGGGCGTTATGTTGGTATGCGCGGGCATTGTGAGCGCGATAGGCTTTAACTTCGGGTTCAAGGCGGGCGGTTGGGCGCTTACCGCGGTAAGCGCGGCGCTGCTTGCGTTCAACGTCGCCGTAAGGCTCAAACGCGTTGACCGCGAGGACAGGGACGCTTATGTTTCCGTAACCGTAGGAATTTTAATCACGATTTGCGCGTTGCTGCTGGGATTGTTTATAGTTGCTATGGCATAAAGGAGCGATTATGGGACCGTTCAGCGCAGTGCTGTTTCTTCTCGGCGTGATAATGTTCTTTGTCGGGCGCAACCGCAACAATGACGACTTGTTTGACCACCCTAGATTTGGCAGAGGATCTTTATTTGATACTCCCGAACAAAATCGAATAAAGTGCATGATAATGGGCATTTTGTTTATCATTGCGGCTGTTGCGATGTGGGTGTATCTGGCGATAAAAGGCGAGCCCGAGCCGCTTCTCGATTACAGCTCGCTGATGAACAGAAATTCCTCACAATAAAAACAAGCTCACGCTTGATTTAAATAAGCATTATCTCGTCATTCCCCGCCGCAGGCGGGAAGACGAAAGAAAACCTTTTGATAAAAACAAGCTATCGCTTGATTTTATATAACATATTTTTGAAAGGAGATTGATTCCAATGGCAGTTAAAATCAGACTTAGAAGAATGGGCGCAAAGAAAGCACCGTTCTATCGTGTTGTTGTTGCCGACAGCCGCTTTCCGCGCGACGGCCGCTTCATTGAAGAGATCGGCTACTACGACCCCACCAAGGAGCCTGCTGTTATCAACATCGACAAGGACAAGGCGAACGAGTGGATCAAAAAGGGCGCACAGCCTACTGATACCGTAAAAAGACTTTTGAAGTGAATTGGAATTAGGTTATTTGGCAAAGGTATTTTAGAAATTCATCGAAAGCTAGGCATAATTTACCACGGCATTTAACCCCTTTATTGGAGGGAAAAATTATGATGAAAGAGCTTCTTATCACCATTGCGTCCGCTTTGGTTGAGGACAAAACAGCCGTTGAAGTTACCGTTGACGAGCCCAACGACGAGGGCGTTGTAGTGTATCACCTGCACGTCGGCCCCGACGACATGGGCAGAGTTATCGGTAAGCAGGGAAGAATTGCTAAGGCGATCAGAACTGTGATGCGTGCGGGCGCGGTTCGCGCGAACGAGAAGATCTCCGTTGAGATCGACTAAGCGCTTGCAATTGACAATTGCGGCAGCTTCAAACAAAATTTCCCCGCCAACGGCGGGGAATTTTTTTCAATCGCCCATAATTGTACATTGTCAATTCTCAATAAAAAAATCCCTGCGTAAGCAGGGATTTTTTTATTAGAAGCCGCTTTCGAGATAGCGACGGAATTCCGTCGGGTCTTGACATCTCTCTCTTCCAACGTCCTCGCTGATCTTGCCCATGCGGCAAAGTCTCGCGAGATCCTGGTCGAGCGTGAACATTCCCTCTTTTTTACCCGTAGCGATCGTCGACGGAATCTGGTGAATCTTGCCCTCGCGGATCTGCGCGCCTATTGCGTCCGTTCTGACGAGGATCTCCATTGCCGCGCAGCGTCCCTTGCCGTCCGACGTCGGAACGAGCGTCTGGGAAATAATTCCGACGATGTTTCCCGCGAGCTGCGAGCGGATCTGCCCCTGGGAGTGCGGCGGGTAAACGTCGATGATACGGTCGATAGTTTCAGCCGCGCCCGTTGTATGCAGCGTCGAAAGAACCAAGTGTCCTGTTTCTGCCGCCGTTACCGCGGCGTTTATCGTCTCAAAGTCACGCATTTCTCCGACGAGGATAACGTCCGGGTCTTCACGGAGAGCCGCACGAAGCGAGCCCGCGAAGCTGTCAACGTCCGCGCCGATCTCGCGCTGGTTTACCATTGCCTGCTTATGAGTGTGAACATACTCGATAGGATCCTCTACCGTGATAATATGGCAGCTCTTCTGGCGGTTGATGTGGTCGATCATCGCCGCGAGCGTCGTGGATTTACCGGAACCCGTAGGTCCTGTTACAAGCACCAGTCCACGCGGACGCATTGCGAACTCTCCGAGCGTTGCGGGGAGGTTCAGGTCGGAAAGCGTCGGGATCTCGTCGCTCAACAGACGGATAGCCACCGCGTGATAGCCGCGCTGTCTGTAGACGTTAACTCTGTGACGGAAGCCCGCCGCGGAGGTGTACGAAAAGTCCGTATCAAGACCCTTCGAGATCTGCGACTTGTGCTTAATCGAGGTTATCTGGTTGATGATATTAACAATAATCGGCTCGGTGCAGTCCTGATAGCCTGACAGCTTTCTGAGCGAGCCGTGCTGACGAACGATGGGCGGAAGACCCGCTGTAAAGTGCAAGTCCGAGCATTTAAGCGCGCGCGCCTCGTCCAGAATTTTGTTAATATCCATTACGTTATTTGTATGTTCCACTTGTCATTTCTCCTTTAAGATGAGGTTGTCGGTGTTTCTCGTGAAAACCGATTTTCAGCCCGATTATTAAACCGTGTATGTTGCCTTTACAAGTTCGTCCATTGATGTCTTGCCCGCGAGAACCATTTTTGTTACGTTATCACGTAGCAGCAGCGTGCCGTTCTTTGTTGCCTGCGCGCCGATTTCCTCGGCGGTCGCGCCGCTGGAGATAAGCTCCTTGATATCGGGCGTCGAAACGATTATCTCGTGGATCGCGGTACGCCCCGCGTATCCCGTGTTGTGGCAATGGCGGCATCCGCCCGGGTGAGGTCTGCAAATCTCGGCGGGATCGGTGCGGTTCATCAGCTTCAGATCTTCGGGAGTCTCGAGAACGTAGGTCTCCTTGCACTCCTGGCAAAGGAGCTTTACAAGACGCTGCGCGACGATTCCCACAACCGAAGAGGCAACCATGTACGGCGCAACGCCCATATCTACGAGACGAACGACGGTACCTGCCGCGTCGTTTGTATGGAGCGTCGAGAGCACGAAGTGTCCCGTGATTGCGGCTCTGATCGCGATATCGGCTGTCTCACCGTCACGAATCTCGCCGACCATTATGATATCCGGGTCCTGACGGAGGATAGAACGAAGCGCCGCCGCGAACGTCATACCCGCCTTGGCGTTGATCTGGCACTGGTTGATGCCGTCTATCTTCTTCTCGACGGGGTCCTCAACCGTTACGATGTTTACGTTCGGCTTGGAGAGCTCGCCGAGCGTCGCGTAAAGCGTCGTGGACTTACCAGAACCCGTAGGTCCGGTAACGAGCATAACGCCGTTCGGGCAGCGGATTATCTGCTCAAACATTTCGTAGTTATACTGCGTCATACCGAGGTCGGTAATCTTTCTTGCCTTATCATCAGCCGTCGAAAGCAGACGGATAACGCACTTTTCGCCGTATACGCAGGGGATAGTCGAAACACGCATGTCGAGGTTTACGCCGTCGATTCTTGTTCCGAAGCGTCCGTCCAGCGGAATACGTTTTTCCGCGATATTCATACCCGCGAGGATCTTGATACGCGTGATGATCGAGTTATGGAACGTCGGCGGGATCTTCATTTCCTGCTCTACAAGCTCGCCGTCGATTCTGAAGCGAATTCTTGTTCTGTCCTTGAACGCCTCGATGTGAATATCGGTACACTGCGTTCTGAACGCGGTTTCTACCATCATATTTACGAGCTTAACGATAGGCGCGTTATCAATACGTCCCTCGGACTCCGCCTTCTCGAGATCAAGCTCGTCTTCGACATTGTTTTCGTTTTCGAGCTCGTTCATCGTGCTGTCCATAGCCTGCGACGAATAATATTTATTGATCGCCGCCTCGATCATTGTTTTTGTCGAGATCTGCGGCACTATTTCCATTCCCGTTGTAACCTTCAAGTCCTCGAAGATATAGAAGTTTACGGGGTCGTTTGTAGCGACCATCAGCCTGTTGTGATTGATCTCAAACGCGAAAACCGTCTTATCTCTCGCAATTTCCTCGGGGATCTTCGCAACCGCCTCCGTGCTTATCTTGCGCGAGGACAGGTCGATAAACGGAACTTTAAGGCGTATTGACAACGCCTGCGCGAGCTGTGTTTCGGACACGAGCCCCATTTCCAGCATTACGTCGCCGAGCATCTTTCCGTCGCTTGCCCGCTGCGTCTGGAGCGCCTCGTTCAGTTGCGCCTCGCTGATAAACCCATTTTCAACCAGTATTGTACCGATCGGGACATTCTTAATAATCGCCATCGTCACTCTTCCTTTCGGGATAAAGTTTTTATAATAAAGCAATTTTCGCTTGCAATATTCACTGTTTGGAAGCCGCTTTGCCGAGCGGTGGTATGCGGGGCTTTGCCCCGTTGCCCTTCGGGCGGAGTTTCTGCCGTGGAAATTTATTTCCTATGCCGAGCGGAGGGCAGTAGCCTCCGGAAGCTCTTTTCTGTGCGGGTTTTCCCCGCCGTCAACTTCTTACTTCTTATTTCTGAAAATCTTACTTCTAAAAGCACTTGAAATATTTACTAATATGTGCTAAAATAGAATTAGTCTATTTTAAGGAGGTTTTTATATGCCACTTTCCCTGCATATTGCCTATGCGGTAATAGCGTTTGTGTTCGGCTCAATTATCGGGAGCTTTCTGAACGTTGTCATTCTGCGAACCCCGCTTCACCAGTCGATAATCACCGAGCCCTCGCACTGCTTTTCCTGCGGACACCGCCTTGCCTGGTACGATATGTTCCCGATTTTCAGCTGGCTGCTGCTTCGCGGGAAGTGCCGCTACTGCGGTGAAAAGATCTCGCCGCGGTATATGATCGTCGAAGCGACGACCGCCGTGCTTTACTGCGTTACTTATCTGCTCCACTACAGCAAGCCGTGGTATTTCCTTGCGTACTCAGCGGTGACGCTCGCGGTCTTGGTGGTCTTAAGCGTAATCGATATCGATCACTTTGAGATCCCGTACTGGTGCAGTATTACAATCGCGGTGCTCGGTATCGGGGCGATTTTCCTGTTTAAGGATACGCCGTGGTACGAGCGCCTTATCGCGATGGGGATCGTGCTTGTTGTATTTGTAATTCTCGTGCTTGTAGGCGGCATGGGCGGCGGCGATTTACAGCTTATGCTCGGCGCGTCGCTTTTGCTTGGCTACAAGATATTCGTCGCGCTGTTTATCGGAATTTTCACCGGCGCGATTTACGGTGCTGTCAAGAAGATCCACGACCGCCGCGACGAGCGCATAGTTTCCGAGAGAATTCGGAAGCTTACGGAGAAATGGTATCAAAATCAGCTTGACCATGATGTCGGTTACGTAACCGACGGTCACGATGATATTATTGTTGGAAGTATAAGCGAGGGCAACCCGGATATTGAGTGGGAATTCCTCGATGAAAAGGTTTGGCGCGGACTGCCCGAAAAGGCTGCGCTAAGCCAAGCGCTCCGCGAAAAGATTACCGACGAACGTGAGGGCGGCTTTAAGATCTTCATTAACGGAAACAAGATCGAAAAGGTAAAATACAGCCGCCGAATGGTATTCGGTCCGTTCCTCAGCCTGGGCATTTCCACAAGCTGGCTTGTCGGAGATGTTATTATGGCTTGGTATTTCTCATTCCTGAGTTGATTTACTGTTACAATTTACAAACATTTCGGGGCGAGCTTGTCGCCCCGATTGTTGTTTGTATTATGTTTTGCTGTTTACTTCTTGGGTGCGACGTAGTAGATTATCGTCGCGGGGTAGTAAAGCTTGCCGTCACCGGGTTCGCCGTGGGTGTCCATTGCCGCCTGAATGGCAGTATTGCGGTTAGCGGGATCGTAGCCGTACGGGTCGATTATCGTCGAAAGATCGCCGGCTGAGATATTCAGCGCCTGGAAGAACGTCACGCCCACAAACGCCTGAATGCTCTTGTCTCTTACCTCCTGCGTCGGGTCATAGCATTTCGGGTCGTTATAAACGACGGTCGAGATTTTATAGCCCTTTGCGTTGGTGCCATCTTTCGGAGCGCCGGTGATCTCGTCCTGCTCTGCGAAGTTCTCCAAAAAAATCGTCGCGTAAAGTCCTTCGAACATAAGGTCGTTCAGCGCTTGATTTTTCGGATCGATCGATGATGCTTTAAGGTTAAGGGTAGACGCATCAACCTCAGCGTTATAGAGCCGAACGCCCTGCGTAGTAATCTCGCCTTCGTCCTTGCAGACGAGCGCCAGCGCGCGAACCTCATAATTCAGGGCGTTGTCGCCATCGGACATAAAGGTCGAGATATTGCCGATTCCGCTGCCGTAGCTGCTCAAATCAAGGTCGCCGCTGCTTGAGGACGAGAACTCTATGTTCTCGAAAACCTCGATTTTCTTTGCGGTTCGGAGGACGCCTGCGATGTAGGTGTCCACCGTTTCCGAAAGCATTGTCGCGCGCGCGTTTTTCTGACCGCTTGTTACCATTTTAAGTACCGGCGTTACAAACATCATAATGCCGAGTATCAAAATCGACAGCAGCGCGCAGGAGAGAATTACCTCCACGAGCGTAAAGCCGCTGCTGTTGCGAGCCTTGAGGAGGCGTTTTAAATTTAAGAGTTTCTTCATTCCAAAACCCTCCCGTTATTCCTCGGTGCCTTCGCCACCGTCGCCACCGTCGCCACCGTCTCCGGTGCCTTCACCGTCGGTGGTGGTTTTTTTCTTTTCATATGCGCCGAAGATGTTGACGTACGTTTCCGTCTTTTCATTGCCGTCTTTGTCATTGTATTTGTACTCGAACGGCTTATAAGTGTTTCCATCAACGTTTTGACCGAAGGCGATGTCGGAAACCTCTACACCTTTATCAAGCTCAACGACAAATGAAACGGACGAGCCATTAAAGCCGGTGGACTGCTCACAGTGAACATTCACAC
>JAIDPG010000254.1:1661-10157 GCA_029062865.1 Oscillospiraceae bacterium | reverse complement strand
TCTTTAAAGCAGAAGCAGCAGAGAACGCCTAAGTTCTCCACTCGCGCTTACAACAGATGCAAGATCTGCGGCAGACCTCACGCTTATCTGCGTAAGTTCGGCATTTGCAGAATTTGCTTCAGAGAGCTTGCTTACAAGGGACAGATCCCCGGAGTTAAGAAAGCAAGCTGGTAATTTAGTTGTCAGAGAATAGTTACTAGTTGCTAGTTTCTTTTTTCTACACTGTTCAATCTTACCTCATCGGAAAAACAAAGTATCAAAAATCCGATGTTGGAAAACGTGTGAGTACGACGGACGATGTTGCGTTCGTAACGGCTTATATTCAGGAGGTAAATGAATGCAGATCACAGATACTATTGCGGATATGCTGACGAGAATTCGCAACGCGAACTCCGCAAAACACCCCACTGTTGATATCCCCGCTTCCAACCTCAAAAAGCAGATCGCGCAGATCTTGCTTGAGGAGGGCTACATCAAGGCGTACAAGGTCATTGATGACAACAAGCAGGGCACTATCAGAGTGACGCTTAAATACACCGACAGCCGCGCGCAGGTAATCACCGGCTTGCGCCGCGTTTCTAAGCCCGGTCTTAGAATTTACTCAAACTGCAAGGATATGCCGAAGGTTATGAAGGGCCTCGGTATCGCCATCGTTTCGACTTCCAAGGGCATTATGACCGACAAGAAGGCGCGCGAGAACAACGTAGGCGGCGAGATCCTCGCGTTCGTATGGTAATAGGAGGAATAGTAATATGTCAAGAATCGGAAAAATGCCTATTGCTGTTCCCGCAGGCGTCGATGTAAAAATCGACGGACCGGTCGTTACAGTAAAGGGCCCCAAGGGCACTCTCACCAGAGAGTTCAATCATTTGATGAAGATAACTCACGAGGGCGCGGAGATAGTTGTTTCCCGCCCCGATGATGAAAATCTTTCAAAATCGCTTCACGGTCTTACAAGAACGCTTATCCACAATATGGTTGTGGGCGTTACCGAGGGCTTCAAGAAGGAGCTTGAGATAAACGGCGTCGGCTTCCGCTGCGAAAAGCAGGGCAAGAAGGTCATTATGAACCTCGGCTTCTCGCATAAGGTAGAGGTTTCTGACACCGACGACATCAAGCTCGAGGTTCCCGCACCGAACAAGATCATCGTTACGGGCATCGACAAGCAGAAGGTAGGTCAGGCAGCGTCCGAGATCAGAGGCAAGCGCCCTCCCGAGCCGTACAAGGGCAAGGGTATCAAGTACGCGGACGAAGTGATCCGTCGTAAAGAGGGTAAAGCTGCTAAGGGTAAAAAGTAACGTAAGGAGCGTAGAAAGATGGTTAAAGCTATTGATAAAAACAAGAGCAGACTGCGCCGTCATAAGCGCGTCCGCTCTAAGATCAGCGGCACGGCTGCGTGCCCGCGTCTTAACGTGTTCCGTTCGTCGATGCACATTTACGCGCAGATCATCGATGATGAAAAGGGTGTAACACTCGCGGCGGCGTCCTCCACCGAAAAGGGCTTCGGGGGCTACGGCGGAAACGTTGAGGCTGCAAAGAAGGTAGGGCTCGCTATTGCCGAGAAGGCAAAGGCGGCAGGCATCACCGACGTCGTATTTGACAGAGGCGGATATGTGTACCACGGTCGCGTGGCGGCTCTCGCAGAGGGCGCTCGCGAGGGCGGACTGAATTTCTGATAAGGAGGGAAATGACTTGGCTAACAATTTTGAGCAGACCGAAAACGAGTTCCAGGAAAAGGTCGTTTACATCAACCGCGTTTCAAAGACCGTCAAGGGCGGACGCATTATGAAGTTCTCCGCGCTTGTAGTAGTAGGCGACGGCAACGGCACCGTTGGTTTCGGAATGGGTAAATCCAACGAAGTTCCCGACGCTATCCGCAAGGGAATTGACGACGCGAAGAAGAATCTTCACAAGATAGCCCTTAAGGGCACGACAATCCCCCACGAGATAACCGGCAAGTTCGGCGCGGGCGCTGTGCTTATGCGTCCGGCTCCCGAGGGTACCGGCGTTATCGCGGGCGGTCCCGTGCGCGCGGTCATCGAAATGGCGGGCATCAAGAACATTCGTACAAAGTCCTTGCGCTCCAACAATCCGTGCAATGTAGTAAGAGCTACAATGGCGGGACTTACCGCATTGAGAACCGCAGAAGAAGTTGCGGCGCTCCGCGGCAAGAGCGTTAAGGAGCTGTAATTGCGTAAAAGCTCGCTGCGGCGCTTTTGCTGAGGCGGCTTACAGATAAGGAGAATAGAGAAATGGCATTGAAAATCACACTTGTGCGTTCTTTGAACAGCTGCAAGAAAAATCAGATCGCCACTGCGTATTCTTTGGGACTGCGCAAGATACGCTCTGAAACGACACAGCCCGACAACGCGGCTACAAGAGGCAAGATCAAGACTATCGCTCACCTGGTTAAGGTTGAGGAGGTTTAATCGAAGGTGGTTGGCGGTTGGTGCAAAACAACTAATCACTAACTACTAAAAACTAGCAACTAATAGGGGGTGCAAAGCAAATGAAGCTTCACGAATTACAGCCCGCGGCGGGTTCCGTAAAGGACGTAAAGCGCATAGGCAGAGGTCACGGCTCGGGACAGGGCAAGACCGCCGGCAAGGGACATAAGGGTCAGAAGGCGCGTTCGGGCGGTTCTATCAGGCCGGGCTTCGAGGGCGGTCAGATGCCGCTTCAGAGAAGAATGCCGAAACGCGGATTCAACAATATCTTCGCAAAGGAGTTCGCGACCGTTAACGTAAGCGAGCTTGACAAGAGATTTGAGAGCGGCGCGGTAGTCGACGCGGAATCGCTTATCGCAAGCGGCGCTATCAAGAACGCAAAGGACGGCATCAAGATCCTCGGCAACGGCGAGCTTTCCAAAAAGCTCACGGTAAAGGCGGTTAAGTTCACGGCTGCCGCTAAGGAAAAAATTGAAAAGGCGGGCGGCGCGGCCGAGGTGATCGAATGAACGGAATGTTGCAAGTCTTTCGCAACGCTTGGGTAGACACCCAGCTTCGCAAAAAGATCCTGTATACACTGATGATACTTGTTCTGTTCCGTCTGGGCTCGTGCATTTTCGTTCCGTTTTTGAACAACAGCGCGATTACGAATATGATCTCGGGCGCTTCGCTGTTGAATTACCTTGACGTTATGACGGGCGGCGCGCTCGGACAGGGCACGCTGCTTGCGATGTCGATCACGCCGTATATCAACGCGTCGATCATCATTCAGCTTTTAACGGTAGCGATACCGCCGCTTGAAAGGCTCTCCAAAGAGGGCGAAACCGGTCAGAAGAAGCTGAACAAGATAACGAAGTTCACATCGCTGGGCATTGCGGTGCTGCAGGCCGTGGCGTTCTACTTCACGCTGAGAAACGGCACAACGGACGACAACGGAATCCACGTGGCGATTTTGAGATACGGCGACGTTTACGACAGAACGAGTGATATGTTCTCGATTATCCTGTCGGCGATAACGATTGTAGCCTGCTTCGTCGCGGGCGCGTCGGTAATCATCTGGCTCGGCGACAGAATTAACGAGCACGGCATCGGCAACGGTATTTCGATGATACTCTTCGCGGGTATCGTGGCGAGACTTCCGCAGACGATAAGCTCGTTTATCGGAATTGTAAGCGCGGATAAGGAAAACCTCGGCAAGAACGTCGCGTTCGTTGCCGTGACGGTCATCATCTTTATCGCGATGATCTGGTTCGTTATATTTATGACGAACGCCGAAAGGCGAATTCCCGTGCAGTACGCAAAGCGCGTTGTCGGGAGAAAAATGTACGGCGGACAAAGCACGCATATTCCGATCAAGGTTGCGATGAGCGGCGTTATGCCGATCATCTTCGCGATGTCGATTATGAGCCTTCCGTCGACTATCTGCTACTTCTTCGGCATCAAGGGCGACGGCACGAGCGGTCACGACTTCTGGGAGGGCTTCGTGCGGTTCTTCTCGCACACGTCTCCGGCGTACGCGGTGCTCTATTTCCTGCTGATTTTGGGCTTCAACTACTTCTATGTGGCGATAACCTACAATCCCGTGGAAATAGCGAACAACCTGAAGAAGAACAACGGCGCTATCCCGGGCTATCGTCCCGGCAAGCCGACCTCGGATTTCATCTACAACTCCTTGAACAAGATAACGCTTTTCGGCGCTGTTTTCCTTGGAGTTATCGCGATATTCCCGATCATTCTCTCGTGGATCAATCCGAACTTCTCGCAGGTATCGCTCGGCGGTACGTCAATGCTGATCATCGTCGGCGTCGCGCTTGACACGGTAAGATCGCTTGAGAGCCAGATTATGATGAGACATCATCCGGGGTTCTTAGACTGAGTATTAGAGGTTGCGTCAAGAGGCAAGATACAATACGGGCAAGTTACGCTCTTGCTTCTTGTATGATGAGAGGATTAACACTATGAATATGATATTTTTAGGAGCCCCCGGCGCGGGCAAGGGCACTCAGGCAGAGGTTGTCTGCAAGGAGCTGAACATTCCCGCTATCTCTACGGGCAATATGCTTCGCGAGGCTGTTAAGAACGGCACCGACGCGGGACTTGCGGCAAAGAAGTATATGGACGCGGGCGATCTCGTTCCCGATGAGGTCGTGATCGGCGTTCTCAAGGACAGAATCGCGCAGGACGACGCCAAGAACGGCTTTATCCTCGACGGTTTCCCCCGCACCGTTCCCCAGGCTGAGGCTCTGGAGAAAATGGGCGTGCAGATCGACAAGGTTGTCGAGATCGACGTTCCCGACGAGAACATCACCGCGCGTATGAGCGGCAGACGCGTCTGCGAGAAGTGCGGCAACTCCTACCACATCGAGCACAAGCCGACTAAGGTAGAAGGCATTTGCGACGCGTGCGGCGGAAACGTCGTACAGCGCGTTGACGACAAGCCCGAAACCGTTATCGCGCGCCTTAAGACCTACCACGAGAAAACCGCTCCGCTTAAGGACTTCTATCAGTCCAAGGGCAAGCTTGTTTCCGTGCCCGGCACAAACGGCATTGAGGAGACCTCGAAGGCTGTTCTCGCGGCGATAAAGGGCTAAGCAGCCAAAAAACAGAAAGAGTGTATCTCATATGATACAAATCAAAAATCCAACAGAGCTTAAGGCTATGATGAAGGCGGGAGAGCTTGCGGCGCAGGCGTTAGCATTAGCGGGCAAGCACGCCGTTCCGGGCATTTCGACGTGGGAGCTCGACAAGATCGTTGACGAGTATATCCGCTCTAAGGGCGGGCACTCTCCGTGCAAGGGCTACGGCGGCTTTCCGGGGCATAACTGCTTTTCGATAAACGAGGAGCTTATCCACGGAATTCCCTCGAAGAAGAAAATTCTCAAAGAGGGCGATATTCTCTCCTGCGACATCGTAGCGGAGCTTAACGGCTTTAACGGCGACAACACCGCGACATTCGCCGTCGGTGAGGTGTCCGAGGAAGCGAAGCGCATTATGCAGTACACAAAAGAGGCGCTTTTCAAGGGCATTGAAAAGGCGGTAGCGGGCAACCGCGTCGGCGATATATCCCATGCGATAGAATCTCACGTCAGGAGCGGAGGATATTTTCCCGCTGAGAAGTTCATCGGTCACGGAATAGGTCGCGATATGCACGAGGATCCCGAGGTCCCGAACGAGGGCAAGGCGGGTCACGGACCGCGGCTGATGTCCGGAATGACGATCGCAGTAGAGCCTATGGTAAACTCACACTCGCAAAAGGTCAGAATAATGAACGACAAGTGGACGGTGGTAACGACGGACGGAAGTCTTTCGTGCCATTTCGAGCACACGATAGCCATTACAAATGGCGAGCCGATCATTTTGACGCTGGAGAGCCATTAACGGAGACTGATATGGAGATCAAAACAGGCGGTGTGATATTAAGCCTCGCGGGGCACGACAAGGGCAGGCTGATGCTCGTCGTGGGGGCTGAGGGCGACAGAATTCTCGTTGCCGACGGAAAAGAGCGCAAGCTCGCTTCCCCGAAAAAAAAGAACAAATGGCATATCCGCGGCACCTCGTATTCGATAGACCCGGAGGGGCTTACGGACAAGAAGCTGCGGCAGACGCTGAAAAGCTTGGCAAAGCCGCAAAGCACGTTACAGGAGAGTGAATAGCTTGTCTAAAGAAGATGTATTGGAAGTAGAAGGAACGATATTGGAAGCGCTTCCGAACGCACAGTTCAAGGTAGAGTTATCCAACGGACACCAGATCTTGGCGCACATCAGCGGCAAGCTGCGAATGAACTACATTCGCATTCTGCCGGGTGACAAGGTGACGGTCGAAATGTCGCCTTACGATCTCACAAAGGGCAGAATCACGTGGCGCGCTAAGTAATCGGCAATAGAAAACTTTCAGAAGGAGGCAAACGAAATGAAAGTCAGACCTTCGGTAAAGCCCATGTGCGACAAGTGCAAGGTCATCAAGCGCAAGGGCAAAGTTATGGTAATTTGTGTTGAACCCAAGCACAAACAAAGACAGGGCTGATGACGGTTGACAGTTGATATTTGACAGTTGACAGTTGACAGTTGTTAATGTCCGTGATTTAAAACAAGGAGGAAACATTATGGCAAGAGTTGCCGGCGTGGATCTGCCTAAGGAAAAGCGCGTGGAGATAGGGCTTACCTATGTTTACGGCATCGGCAGAAAATCCGCAAACGATATTCTGGCAAAGGCGGGAGTCAATCCCGATACCCGCGTTAAGGATCTCACCGATGATGAAGAGGCTAAGATCCGTGAAGTAATCGACCACGATGGCTACATCGTAGAGGGCGACCTGAGAAGAATGGTCGCGCTTAACATCAAGCGTCTGGTTGAGATCAACTGCTATCGCGGTCAGCGTCACCGCAAGGGGCTTCCCGTTCGCGGTCAGCGCACAAAGACCAACGCCAGAACACGCAAGGGTCCTAAGAAGACTATTGCAAACAAGAAGAAGTAAGAAAGGCGGTAAATAAATGGCACAGGCTAAGAAAACAGTTATCCGCAGACGTCGTGAGCGCAAGAACATCGAAAACGGCGCGGCGCATATCCAGTCCTCGTTCAACAACACGATCGTCACCATCACCGACCTTCAGGGCAACGCCATTTCGTGGGCGAGCGCAGGCGGTCTCGGCTTCAGAGGCTCAAGAAAGTCCACTCCGTTCGCTGCGCAGACGGCGGCTGAGGTTGCGGCAAAGGCGGCAATGGAGCACGGCTTGAAGACCGTTGAGGTTTACGTCAAGGGTCCGGGACAAGGACGCGAGGCGGCTATCAGAGCGCTCCAGACGGCGGGTCTTGAGGTAAAGATGATCAAGGACGTTACCCCGATCCCCCACAACGGATGCAGACCCCCCAAGAGACGTCGTGTCTGAGTTAGAGGCAAGAAGCAAGAGACAAGAAGAGCAAAGCTTACGTTTGCTTTGCGTCGGCTAAGCAAATATGGAAGTTAGCGAAATTCAGCAAGCTTTCCCTGTTCAGTGGGAGCGAAAAAAGAACTGAATAAGCCGCAGCGAAGCGGAGGCTTATTCAGTTGCTAGTGAGCTGAGCGAAGCGAACGTTTTTTCGCGACTTTTAAATCATCGAAACGCCGATATGTATTGAAATAACGGAGGATTTTATTTTATGGCAGTAAATCGTGACCCCATAGCTAACAAGTGCAGAACGCTTGACATCAGCCCCGCGGTTCTGGGCTATTCGGAGAAGAAGGCAACCAAGAGAAAGCACGCGGACGCAAACCGCCGCAAGAAGGTTTCCGAGTACGGTCTCCAGCTTAAGGAAAAGCAGAAGCTGAAGTTTATCTACGGCGTTCTCGAAAAGCAGTTCTATCACTACTACGAGCTGGCAACCAAGGAAGAGGGCATCGCCGGCGAAAACCTCATCAGACTGCTTGAAAGCAGACTTGACAACATCGTTTTCAGAATGGGTTTGGCAATTACGCGCCGCGAGGCTCGTCAGCTGGTATCTCACGGTCATTTCTGTGTGAACGGCAAGAGAGTTGATATTCCCTCTTACAGAGTGAAGGTTGGCGACACAATTTCTCTTCGCGAGAAGAGCAAGAAGAGCAAGAAGTTTGAGCAGATCGCAGAGGTAGCGGGCGGCAGACTCACTCCCATGTGGCTCGACGTCGATAAAGAAAAGCAGTCCGCAAAGGTAACACGCTTGTTCCAGCGCGATGATCTCGATTACGAAATCGCAGAGCATCTGATTATCGAGTTGTATTCTAAATAATGGCTTAAAGCGGTTTCCGTTTTTAGGAGATCTCGGAGCAGCATACAGATATTTAGGTGCAGTTATTTTTAATTCAAGCCGTCGCGCTGTTTACAGCGGGAGAAAGCCGTCAATACTTTAATAAGGATAATAGCGAAAATCGATGCGAGGGACATTGAAGACGCGAAGCGTAGAAATGTCGCTCGGCAAGCGGAGCGAAGCGACGCGGTCGATTTGAGCGTTTGAAACCAAGCGAAAATCGATGCGAGGGACATTGAAGACGCGAAGCGTAGAAATGTCGCTCGGCAAGCGGAGCGAAGCGACGCGG
>JAIDPG010000254.1:0-1561 GCA_029062865.1 Oscillospiraceae bacterium | reverse complement strand
TCGATTTGAGCGTTTGAAATCGGTCTGAGTTAAAATTAACAGGAATACAACAATTGTCCGCCGGATAACTCAAAAATCGGCGGTATAGGCACAAGATAATTGACCCCGGCGCGTTATCGAAAAATCGATTTTCGGTGCCGCCAAAGGGTTTTGCGGTGGGAGGGTTACCAAATGCTTGAAAAAATCGAAAAGCTCAACATAGAAACCTCAAATCTGAGGTCGGACGGAACTTATGGAAAGTTCGTTCTGGAACCTCTCCAGAGCGGATATGGAAACACCTTGGGCAACAGCCTGAGAAGGGTGTTACTCTCCTCATTGCCGGGAGTTGCTGCGACCTCCGTCAAGATCGACGGCATCCAGCACGAGTTTTCCACCATTCCCGGCGTCAAAGAAGACGTTACCGAAATAATTCTTAACATCAAAGGCTTAAGAGCGAAAATGTACGGCGAGGCTCCCAAGACGCTTTATGTTGAAGCGGAGGGCGAGTGCGAGGTCACCGCGGGCGACATCAAGACCGACAGCGAGGTTGAGATCCTCGACCCGGGTATGCACATCGCGACGCTCGGCGCGGGCGCTAAGCTTTATATGGACATCACGCTCGACAGAGGACGGGGCTACGTTTCTGCGGAGCAGAACAAAGCGCAGCTCCAGACCGTGATTGGTGTAATTCCGATCGACAGTATTTACACGCCCGTTCTGAAGTGCAACTACACCGTTGAAAACACGCGCGTAGGGCAGAGAACGGACTACGAGAAGCTCATCATCGAGATCTGGACGAACGGCACTATATCCGCGAAGGAAGCAGTGTCCTTTGCCGCGAAGATCCTCATTGAGAGGCTCCAGCTTTTCGCGGAGCTTTCCAACGAGACTAACCCGCAGGAGCTTATGGAGACGAAGGAAGAAAGCCGCAAGGACAAGGTGCTCGAAATGACCATCGAGGAGCTCGAGCTTTCCGTTCGTTCGTTCAACTGCTTAAAGAGAGCGGGTCTCAACACCGTCGAGGATCTTGTGAACAAGTCGCAGGAGGATATGATGAAGGTGAGAAATCTCGGAAAGAAGTCCTTCGACGAGGTTATCGCGAAGCTTCAGTCGCTCGGCGTGGGACTTATGTCGTCCGAGGAGAACTAATTCTCCGATATTATCGGACAATCGACGATTTTAACGCCGCGTTTTGATATTAAAAAACGCGAAATAACCCGAAAGGAGAATAGAAATGTCGGGAACAAGAAAGCTGGGACGCACCAGCGACCACAGAAAAGCAATGCTCAGAGGTATGGTTACTTTTCTGTTTGAGAACGGAAAGATTGAAACTACCGTAACGCGCGCTAAGGAAGTTCGCGCACAGGCGGAGAAGATGATCACTCTCAGCAAGGTAAACACGCTTCACACAAAGCGCCAGGTTTACTCCTACATCACCAAGGAGGACGTAGCCAAGAAGCTGTTCGACGATGTTGCGGACAACAAGTACGCTTCGAGAAACAGCGGCTACACGAGAATTTACAAGCTTGGCCCGCGCCGCGGCGACGCTGCCGAAATGGCGATTATTGAGCTTATTAAGGAC
>JAIDPG010000253.1 GCA_029062865.1 Oscillospiraceae bacterium | reverse complement strand
CCCGTAGAGTATCGCGCGGTCGATAGAATTGAAGTTGTCGTCGAGGATAACGATGTCCGAAGCTTCCTTCGCGACCTCCGTGCCGCCGCCCATTGCAAAGCCAACGTCCGCTTTCTTCAGCGCCGGAGAGTCGTTCACGCCGTCGCCCGTCATTCCCGCAACAAGGTCGAGCTCCTGCGCGAGACGCACAAGGCGGCTCTTGTCGGACGGAAGCGCTCTCGCGATAACTCTGATATCCTTGAGCTTTTCCTTTATCTCGTCGTCGGAGAGCTTCGCGAGCTCGTCGCTTGTCAGCATAAGGTTGCTGTCGCTGTCGATAAGCCCCGCTTCCTTCGCTATCGCGACCGCAGTCTCTTTTCTGTCGCCCGTGATCATAACGACCTGAACGCCCGCGCCCTTTACTTCCTTTATCGCCGTGACGGACTCGGGGCGAACCTCGTCACGGATTCCGAGACAGCCTACTAGCGTCCAGTTATTGCTTTCGGGCAAAGAATCCTCGCCGAGCGCGTCCTCGCTTGTCGCGAGGGCTAAAACGCGTATCGCGCGGTTCGCGAGCTCGTCGATCTTGTCGTTGAGCTTCTTCATATCGAACGGCTGCTTTTTGCCGTCTTTATCGTAGTAATGTGAGCATCTTTGCAGAATTTTCTCGGGCGCGCCCTTGATAAGCGACAGATCGTACTGCCCCATTACCTGCGTCGCGGAGTATTTGTTCGTCGAGTTGAACGGAATATTCCCGACCGCCGCGACTTCGGCTTTACATTCCGTGTTCATCGCGAAGCCGAGGATCGCGCGCTCCGTCGCATTTCCGCCGAGGACGCGCTTTTCAGCGCCCTCGCCGCTTATCATCGAAAGCGTGTTCTTGTGAATGGAAAGCGCCAGCAAGTCTCCGAGCTTACCGCCTACTTCGTCAAACGTCTTAAACTCGTTCACCGCGCCGTCTATAAAGTTTATCGCCTCAAGCTTGCCCTTTGTGATCGTGCCCGTTTTATCCGAGAACAGGATATTCAGCGAGCCCGCGGTCTCAATTCCCGCGACCTTGCGGACAAGGACGTTGTCCTTAAGCATTTTGCCCATATTCTGCGCGGAGACGATAGCTATCATCAGCGGAAGTCCCTCGGGCACCGCCATTACAATGATGATGACCGCCAGCATAACCGCCTCGATAACCGCCTTGACAAGCGCCGCCCAAGCGAACACCCCACCGGGAGCGAGGAACGCCATAGGATCAAAGCCCGTGTCGAACAGAATTCTCTTCGCGAGCATCGCTAGAGCTATCGCAATACCGCCGATGTAGCCGAATTTCGAGATGCCGTCCGCGAGCTTTCCGAGCTTCAATTTAAGCGGAGTTTCGCGGTCGTCGTCGGTCTGGAGCTCACTTGCTATCTTGCCGTAAACGGAGTTGTCGCCGACCACCGTGACCTGCATAACTGCGTTGCCCGAGCAAACCACCGCACCGCGGAAAACCTTGTGCTCATTGTCAAAATTCGTGTTTTCGTCGGTGTCCTTCCAGCCGTCGGGGATAGCTGTTTTCTTCGCCTCGCGGCTCTCGCCGTTCAGAACGGACTGGTCGACCTTGATGTCGCCGTCGATGATAATGCCGTCCGCGGGGATCTTATCGCCCGACTGCAAGAGAATTGCGTCGCCGACAACGATGTCGTTTATCGCGACCTCGGAGATAACGCCGTTGCGGTAGGTTTTCACCATGATCCGCGACGCTTCCTCCTGGAGCTTCTGGAACGCGTTTTCGTTTCTGTATTCCGAGAACGTTGAAACCAGCGTCGCAAGGCAGATCGCTATGAAAATGCCGAGCGGCTCGTACCATTCGGGAGCGCCCTCCACAAACGGCTGTCCATCCGCGATCTTAACAATTCCGAGAATTGCCAGCACGACGTTTATCAGCAGCGCGACGATAAGGATCTTTATCATCGGGTCGCCGAGATTGCCCTTCAGCTTATCCCAGAAGCCCTCGTGCGCCTGCTCGGTCATGGAGTTGTCGC
>JAIDPG010000252.1 GCA_029062865.1 Oscillospiraceae bacterium | reverse complement strand
TTATGAGATAGTAAATATAGTAGAGCGCATTATGAGCGCTGCGGCATAACGGCGGCGTGTCAAAAGCGCGTTACAAGAAGAGCAACAAACCGGTGGTGACATAAATTTCAAAAAGTGTCAAGATTTCCGAAGAAAATCTTGACCGGTCACGTCAGCGTAGCGCAACGGAGCGCGCGAATGACCGCAAGCGGTCAACCTCGCGGAGTGAGCATACGGTGACATGATTTTGAAATTTAAATTTAAATAAGGAGTAATAACTATGATTTATAACGATTTCCACGGCGAACAGCTCTCCGCTCTGGGCTTGGGCTGTATGCGCCTTCCCGTTATCGACGGCGACGACAGCCGTCCGGATTACGAAAAGACCGCCGAAATGGTTGACTACGCGCTGGAGCACGGAATAAACTACTTCGACACCGCTTGGGGCTATCACGCGGGGAATTCCGAGCTCGTGCTCGGATGTGCGCTGAAAAATCACCCGCGCGAGAAATTCAAGCTCGCGAACAAGTTCCCCGGCTATGATCTTGGGAATATCGGCAAGGTCAAGGAGATTTTTGAAAAACAGCTCGAAAAGTGCGGTGTGGAGTATTTCGATTTCTATCTGTTCCACAACGTCTGCGAGATGAATGTTAACGAATATCTTGACCCGCAATATGGGATTTTAGAGTATCTCCTTGAGCAGAAAAAGAACGGCAGAATACGTCACCTCGGCTTTTCGGCGCACGGCGCGATGCCCGTGCTGAAGCGCTTTGTCGAGGCTTACGGCGAGCATATGGAGTTCGGGCAGCTTCAGGTAAACTGGGCGGACTGGGATTTTCAGGGCGCTAAGGACAAGGTGAAGTACTTTACGGACAACAAGATACCCGTTTGGGTAATGGAGCCCGTCCGCGGCGGAAAGCTCGCGAAGCTCCCCGAAATGTACTCCGCGAAGCTGAAGGCGCTCCGCCCTGAGGCGACCGACGCGGAATGGGCTTTCAGGTTCTTACAGACACTCCCCGAGGTAAAGGTGACTTTATCGGGAATGTCGAACTTCGACCAGCTCAAGGAGAACATCGCGGTCTATGAGGAGAAAAAGCCGCTCTCCGAGGCGGAGATGACGGCGCTTAAGGAAATCGCCGCGGAATGGCTGACGGGAAACACCGTTCCGTGCACGGCGTGCCGCTATTGCACAACGCACTGCCCGCAGGAGCTCCCGATCCCGGATCTGCTGGAGCTGTACAACGAGCATAAATTCACGGGCGGCGGCTTTATCGCGCCGATGGCGTTGAGCTCGTTTGCCGAGGACAAAAAGCCCTCCGCGTGCGTAGGCTGCCGCAGCTGCGAGGCTGTCTGCCCGCAGCAGATAAAAATATCCGAGGCGCTTGCCGATTTTGTTAATATGCTCGGTTAATGAGTTTTTTATTTTTTAATATCGAAAGGACGGATTTAGTTATGAGTACGAATATTTTGAGCGGAAAAAAGCTCTCGGTGAAGGTTCAGACACTCGGCGGGCTTATCGCGATAGTTTGCGCGGTGGCTCTTCCGCAGCTGTTCCACGTAATGGGCGCGGCTTCTGGGCTTGGCACGTCGCTTGGCGAGACGTTTTTGCCGATGCATCTGCCGATCATTCTCGCGGGGCTGCTTCTCGGACCGTATGCGGGAGCAGTCGCGGGCGCGGCTTCTCCGCTGATAAGCTTTCTGCTTACGGGAATGCCCGGCGCGGTAATGCTGCCGTTTATGTGCGTTGAGCTTTTCGCGTATGGTTTAGCAGCGGGTCTGCTGCGTAGTACAAAAATGCCGGCTATTCTTAAAGTCGTTATCGCGCAGGTCGCGGGAAGAGCGGTAAGAGCGCTCGCGATAGTCATCGGCGTGAACGCTCTTGGGAGCCCGGTAAACGTTTCGGTTATCTGGACGAGCATCGGAGTCGGAATTTTCGGCTTGGCGCTTCAATGGGCGCTTATTCCCCTTATTATGTACAGAGTTACTCCAAAGGAGTAATCAAAATAACGGTGTCCGCGAAAGCGGAGAAAGGAGCAGTTATGCACCCTAATCTTGAAAGAGCAAAGGAAGCCATGAAAGCTGAAAAACTCACCTGCGTTCTCACGGAGGGCGGCGTTATGTTCAAAAGCAAGGACAAGGGCGTTCAGCCGTTGCTTGATTGGATGAACAGCGGCAACAACTACATGAGCTATATGATAGCCGACAAGGTAATCGGCAGAGCCGCGGCGTTCATCGACATCGCTATGGGCATACGCGAGGTTTATGCTGAGGTTATGAGCGAGGGCGCAAAGACGCTTCTCGAAAACAACCACGTTGTCGTAAACTATGATACTCTCGTGCCCGAGATACTCAACGCGGACAAGACAGACCTCTGCCCGCTTGAAAAGGCGGTTGAGGGCATAGAAAACGCCGCCGAGGCGCTTATGCCTATTGAGCTCGCGCTTATTCGTATGAACGGCTGATTGCGTTTCGGATTATAAGAAACTGCGGGTTCCCCCGCCGGAGGCGGGGGAACCCTAAATCATAGCAGCGTTTCTTACAAACCGTAACGTGAGACATAAGGGGGTCTGCAAGAAAATGAAAAAAATTGCGAAATTTGAAAGGGTGAGCCTCGCGCAGTTCCTGGAGGGATATTCGGGAGCGGACGCGCAGACCGTTTACAACGCGATAAAGCTCCCGCGCCGCGCGACAAGCGGCTCGGCGGGGTATGATTTCTACGCGCCGTTCGATATCGAGCTGGGGGCAGGCGAGACCGCGAAGATCCCGACGGGGATCCGCGTGAAAATAGACGAGGGTTGGCTGCTGTCGCTCTACCCAAGAAGCGGGCTGGGCTTTAAGTTCCGCCTGCAATTAGACAACACCGTCGGCATAATCGACAGCGATTATTACAGCTCCGACAACGAGGGGCATATTTTCGTCAAAATCACGAACGACAGCAAGGAAGGCAAAACGGTAATAATCCCCGCGGGCACGGGCTTTATCCAAGGCATTTTCACCGAGTTCGGGATAACCGAGGACGACGAGGCAGACGGCGTCAGAAACGGCGGGTTTGGCTCAACAACTTAAAAATGTAATAAACTCCCCCTCGAAGAGGGGGAGTTTTTATGTTACGCGTTGTCTAAAACGAGCTTCTTGATAAACTCCGTCGTGTGAAGAGGGCGGCTGTTTACTATGCCCTGGTACATATCCGCGTCAAATTTCCGCGCGTATTCGAGCGAGCGCTCATTATCTACGCCCTTTATGCAGACCTTTATCCCCTTGCTGTGCGCCTTTTCGATAAGCGAGCGCACAAACGACGCCGCAACGGGGTCGTCGTTGAGTCTCCGCGCGCGGAGCTTGATTATGCTGATGTACGGGTTGTCGAGGAAGTCGCCCGTGAAGAACTTCTCGCCCTTGTCGTCCGCGATAATCGTCGCGCCGATTTTCGACATCAGCTTCAGATTTCCGCCAGGGGAGAGCGTCTGGTCGCTTTCCGAAACGCACACCGCAACCGCGTCGGGCGCTAATGAGTATTCAAGCAGCTTCGCCTTTAGTATCAGCAGGCAGCTCTCGGCGTTCAGTACGTTTTCGGGGATCGTGTAGCTCACCTTGAAATTCGGCAGCCCCTTCGCCCGAACCTCCGCGCAAAGCTCGCAAACCCGCGAAAGCGCGTACTCGTGGAACTCCATTGTGAGGTTCATTCTGTCGATTATCGGCAAGAAGCGTTCCCGCGAGATGATTATCTCGCCGTTGCCCCAGAACAAATGCCCCTCGCACGCCACAAGCTCGTCGGTCTCCACGTCCATAACGGGCGTGTAGAGGTAATAAAAGCCCGTGAAGTCGTTCTTTATCGCTTCTTGAATAAGCTCGCGCACGCGGATATTGTCGCTGAGCTTTTCCTCCAGCCCGCCCGAATAGCACACAACGTCGTACAATTGTTTGTCCTTCGCGAGGCGCAGCGTTTTCGTCGCGACGCGCACAATATCGGGCACGCAGTCCGCGTCCTCGGGGAACATACTCACGCCCGCGTAGATTTCAAGCCGGTTCTCCTTGTCATTGAGATACCATGGCGAGCGGAACTTGAACAAGATCGACTGCGCGAGCGACACCGCGTCCTCGCGCGTCGCCGCCGTCATCGTGACGAACAGAATATCGTTCGAGAACATATAGATATGCTTCTCGCAGTCCGTGCGGATAGCCGAGATATATTCCGCGATTGAGCGCATCACCTCGTCGGCGTAGCGGACGGAGTAGATCTCCGACAGGCTCTTTATGTTCGCAATCTCCACGGACACGACCGCGCCAATGCCGCCGCCCGCAACGCTCACGCCGAAATCCCGCTCGAACGCGCTTCTGTTCGGAATTCCCGTTGTCGTGTTGTAATACGCGAGCTTCAGCAGGTGCTCCTGCGACATCGCGAGCTCGTTTTCAATAAACGAGCGGTAAATTACCGTGGAAATGATCTGCGTGATCGTTTTGATGATCTTCCTGTCGCGGTTGGTCCAAACGCGCTCCTTTTCCGGGGAAATAAAGACGATCACCCCGCGGGAGCTTCCGTTCTCGTAGATCCGCGAAAGCGCGCAGCTTCTTCCTTTTCCCTCGCCGTTTTTCAAATCGTTTTCGTTAATGACGACAACCGCGTCGTTGTCGAGCTCTTTATCGATAATATCGTTTGTGTATATATCTGAAATCATCGGAACTATAGAGCCGCTGTCGTCCCAGCGATAAACCTTAACGGGGCGTTGATCGTCGGAGCAGAACAGCAGGTCGTCCAGCGCGAAATATTCCTTGATAAGCGGGATTATGCTCCCGAAGGACATCGACGTGTTCTTGCTTTGCAAAATCAGTGAGTAGATGTTGTTGATGAGGATCTGATCCTCAAAGTTCTGCCCGAGCAGTTTATTTGCTTTCTGGGAGTTTTCCATTTCCTCGCTTATCACGAGATAAGAATTTGCGAGCTCCGAAACCGTCTGAACCATTATATCGAGCAGCGGCGCGCAGTCGTTGATGTCGTCGGGGCTTTCGCTCGCGATGACCCACGCCGCGACGTTCTGGTGCTTAATTCTGATATATTTCTTGCGCTGATAGCTCATTTTGTAGAGGTTTACGTCCTCGTCCTGCCCGACTGCCGCTGCGATACGTTTGCCGTTTTTGTTTACGATCTCGGAATACAGCCCCTTTATCAGCGAAAACGGCTTCTGGATTTGCGCCAGATAATCGTCCCCGAGGATATTCAACAGCTGCGGCGTGTTCTCCGCCAGGTCGAACGCCGCCTTGACCTTGCCCTGAATTGCCCGCATAACAAGATCCTCGCCTTCGCAGTCGAGGTAAAGCGTAACGTCATACATCACGCCGTTTATTTCCGAAAGGCAGCCGTCCACGCGGAACTCGGGCTCGGCGGAGATATAATACCAATGATAGCTCCCGCCGCAGAGAAGCCGCGCGTGCGCCTTCAACGCCCCGGAGCGCTTGTTCACGATATCACCGACGATCTCGCAGAACGGCTGGTAATCGTCCGGGTGAATAATATCCCCGAAAAGCGCGCTGTCCGCGTCGCAAAACGGGTTGCTTCCGTGGATAAAATCAATGGGAAAATCGGGCTTGTAGCGCATTGTAAAAACAATGATCCCCCCGCATGACAAAGCCTTTTCGAGTTTTGACATATCATCACCCCATCAGTTTAAAATGTAAAAGTAAAAGCGTAAAGTGAATTTGGAAGATTTTCCCAGTATTCTCCCGTGGTTTTTCTTGTTGCATTTTATCTGTATACATTATAGCATAAAACTTTCAACTTTTCAAGTATTTTTTAGTGATTTTCATAAAATTTTCATAATTTTCTTCATTTTTTTGGAGAACGCAGGAAATCCCCCACGGCAGCGGGGGATTTTTTAATTGACAATACAAAATTGATAATATAAAACTGACATTGTCATATAACGCGTTCGCAATGCCGTGTGACGTGACACCCGATGTTCACCGCGACGGGCAGCCCTGCGATGTGCGTCGGGGCTTTCTCAATGTTGACGTACAGCGCCGTGACCGTGCCGCCGAAGCCCTGCGAGCCTATGCCGAGGTCGTTTATCTTCCCGAGCATTTTCCGCTCAAGCTCCGCGTAGAGCGGCTCGGGGTGGCGAATGTTAAGATCTCGGCAGAGCGCCTTTTTCGCCAAGAGCGCCGAGTACTCGAAATCCCCGCCGATGCCCACTCCGACAACTATCGGCGGGCATGGGTTAGAGCCCGCGATCGAGACCGTTTCCGCGACGAAATTCACAATATCGTCCTGCGTCGCGGACGGCGTGAACATTTTCAGGCGGCTCATATTCTCGCTCCCAAAGCCCTTCGGCGCTACGGTGAGCCTGATCTTATCACCCGAAACAAGCCGCGTGTGGATAACCGCGGGCGTGTTGTCGCCGGTGTTCACGCGCTCCAGCGGGTCGCCGACGATAGAAAGCCGCAGCCGCCCGTCTATATAGCCCCGTGCTACTCCGGCGTTTACGGCGCTTTCAAAGTCGCCGTTGATGTGAACGTCCTGCCCTATCTCCGCGAAGATCACCGCCATGCCCGTGTCCTGGCAGATCGGCACGCCAAGCTCCGCGGCGCAGTCGATGTTCGCGGCGATGTCGTCCAGCACCGAGCGGCAAAGCTCGCTTTCCTCGGAGTCCTTTGCGCCCTCGATGCACTCCCTCATTCCGCACGGCAGCTTCAAATTCGCCTCCACGCACATTTCGGCAATGGCTTTTGTTATCTCCTCGCAATATATCTCACGCATTATGAAGCCTCCTTATTTTCTAAACGCCGTTTTTCCTCCGACAATTACAATGTCGGGAGCTGCCGTGATGTCAAGCGGGTCGCCCGAAAAGAGCGCGAGATCCGCGTCCTTTCCGACGGCTACCGAGCCCACTCTGTCCGCGATGCCGAGAATTTCCGCGGCGTTTATCGTGATCGCCCTGAGCGCTTCCTCGCGCGCTAATCCTCCGCGAACCGCGAGCGCCGCGGTCAGCGGCAGATACTGAACGGGCGTTTCCGGGTGGTCGGTGCAGATCGCGAATTTTACGCCGTTTTCGCCGAGAATACGCGGCGTTTCTATCGAGTGATTGGCAAGCTCCGGCTTTCCACGATCACCCATTAAAGGTCCGAGAATTACCTTCGGAGAATCCTCGGAAAGCTCGTCGGCGATTATCCCGCCGTCCGTGCAGTGGATAAGCACGTAATCCAGCGAAAATTCCTTCGCAATGCGTATCGCCGTGAAAATATCGTCGGCGCGGTGGCAATGAAAATGCGCCTTGAGCTTCGCTTTCCCTTCGTTGAAGAGAGGCAGCAGAGCCTCGCATTTCGCGTCGAAATCGGGCTTTCCGACCTCGTCGTCCGTGCCCTTTTTCGCGCTGTAATCCTCCAGATCCTGCTTGTAGCGCAGCGCCTTTTGAAGCTGCTCGCGGATTATCGCGGCTGTTGCCATTCGAGTGATCGGCGCTTCGTCGCGGTCGTTGTAGGTCGCCTTTGGGTTTTCCCCCAGCGCGAATTTTATCGCTGCGGGCTCTTTAACGATAAGCTTATCAACGCGCTTCGAGCCCGCGGTCTTTATCACCGCGAACGAGCCGCCTATCGGGTTCGCCGAGCCCACGCCCGTGCAGACGCACGTAACTCCCGCCGAAGCCGCGTCCGCAAAGCACTTGTCCATCGCGTTTATGCTGTCAAGCGCGCGCAGATGCGGGGTAGATGGGTCGGTGGTTTCGTTGCCGTCGTCACCCTCAAGCTGCATTGAAATGCAGTCGCTCCACATTCCGAGGTGGCAATGCGCGTCGATAAAGCCCGGGTAGAGCGTCCTCCCCGCGCCGTCTATCTCCTCCTCAAAGCCGGGCTCAAGCTCGTCCATATCGCCGATTTCGACAATCTTATCCTCAAAACGCACAAAGCCGTTTTCAAAGTCCTTGCCTGTCATTGTTTTGATTTTTACGTTTTTGATTATCATTGTGAGAGTACCTGATTCTTTTGAATTTGGGGAAACCGCTGTCTGCTTATAGAGCCGACAGCCATATTAAATTTTCCCGTGAGTCTCATAATACCGCGTCAGCTTCACGATCTCCCCGACGATTATTGTATCCGTCGTGCAGCCGTTCACCATACACATCGCGTTTTTGCGGTAAATAGCCGCGCGGGTCTCGTACAGCTCGCGGAGCTGCTCCTTGGTATTGTTGACAACAAGCGGGCGATTGGAATCGTCCTTTATCCGCGCGTAGCAGATGTCGAACGAGGTGTTGATGTATACCGACAATCCGCTCTGCCGCGCGTATTCGGCGGTCTCGTCGTTGATGAGTGCGCCGCCGCCCGTCGCGACGATCTTGTCTCCCGAAAGCTCGCGGATATACTTCGCCTCAAGCCTGCGAAAATGCGGCTCGCCGAATTTGTCGAAAATAAACGGGATAGTCATCTTCTCGGCGTTGATTATATAGCGGTCGAGGTCTACGAACTCCCGCCCGAGCTCCGCCGCGAGCTGCCGTCCGACGTGGCTTTTGCCGCAGCCCATAAACCCGCAAAGATACACCGAGCTCATACCAGCGCCTCCATATCGGAAATAAGGCGGTCGATGTCATCCTTGTTATAAGAAGCGCCGTCCCAGATCTCGTGCGCCGCCACGGCCTGAAGCACCAGCATCGCCATGCCGTTTTTCGCCTTGCAGCCCTTTTCGCGGGCAGTTTTTATGAGCAGCGTGTCGCGCGGGTTGTAGATCGCGTCGAACACGAACTTTACGTTGTCGAGAACGTCCGCCGCGCAGGGCATTCTGTCAACCTTCGGGAACATTCCGACAGGAGACGCGTTTATCAGCAGATCGAATTCCTCGTGATTAAGATCCTCCGCGGAGATCGCGTTTCCGCTGATCATCGCCACGCGGACGTGCGCGTCGGGCTTCAGCTCGTGGATCTCCTCAATCACCTTTTCGACGAGCGGGAGGTCGCTTTTCAGCGCGGCAATTGACAGCTCGCCGCCGTTCATCGCGGTCTCGATAGCCATCATGCGCCCCACGCCGCCGCAGCCGATAAGCAGAACCTTTGAAGCGAGGCTCGCGCCGAGCAGCTCGATCGACTTCGTGAACCCGATGCAGTCCGTGTTGCAGCCGAGCTTCACGTCGCCGTTCTTGACGCAGTTTACCGAGCCGTACCGCCGCGCCCCCTCGGAAAGCTCGCCGCAGTAGTCGATGATCGCCATTTTGTGCGGAATTGTGATGTTAAAGCCGTCGTATTTGTCGAGCGTCTCAAACTTCGATTTAAGCTCCTCGGGCGCGATGTCCACAAGCGTATACTCGGCGCTTTCACCCGAAAGCTCGAACAGCCGCGCGTGTATCTGCGGCGAAAGCGAGTGACCGAGCGGGTGTCCGATAAGGCAGAATTTTCTCATTTTTTTATCTCCTTTTTGGTTTTAGGCAAAATTACTTTACCGCCGAGAGCGTCTTTTCAAGCGTCTCCGGGTCTTCGACGTTCGCGTTGACAACGCCTTTCAGCGTCTTGCGGACAAGGCCCGTGAGCACGTGCCCGGGCCCGAGCTCCACAAACGCCTCGATGCCCGCCGCCTGCATTTCGTTAAGCTCACTTACGAAC
>JAIDPG010000251.1 GCA_029062865.1 Oscillospiraceae bacterium | reverse complement strand
ATCACTATCTGCCCGAACAGCGACCAGTGCGTGTAAGTATCCGCCACCGCAAACCCCGTCACGCACGCCGATGACGTTGACGTGAACAGGCAGTCTAAAAGCGGAGTGAACGTCCGCGCTTTTGACGAGATCGGCAGACAGAGCAAAAGCATACCCACGGTGATAATAATGAGAAATCCCACGACCAGCGTCCGCGCGGGGTCAAACCGCTTTGACGCTTTTTTGAGTATCGGCATAGAATTTCCTCCCTTTTAGAAAATTGCTTTTTCGTTAAAGCCCGAGGGCTTTTCTTTTATTGTCTCCTCGTCCCCGGCGGGGAAAGAAATGAGGATTTATCTTTTCTTTTTGTGCCGTAGTTAAGAATTCGGCTTTGTGTTAATTCAGTGCGGCGAGCCGCTTGTGCTTGAATTTTCGTGATCCTTCAGCGCGCTGAACCTGATAAAGTCGCGCGCGATATCGCCAAACGCGTAAACCGTATACTCGCTCGTGCGCCCGACGATGTCGTAAGACCCCCCCTCAAACGGAGGAGCAACGCCCGTTTTCGCGATAAGCAGACAGGAATCCGACACGCTATCGCCGCTTTTGAGAAGCCGGACGCGCGTTTCGGGCGCTAAGAATTGCAGCGTCGCGGCGGTTTCGGGCGCATCGGAATCGGGGTCGTAAACCAAAATCGGCGGCGACTGCGCGTCGTTATATACAAGCCCCATAAGCTCCCGCGCGGGGGCTTTTTCCTCGTAATTCCGTATAAACGTGTTCGGCAGGAATACGATTGCCGTGTAGATAGTCGCCACCATCATCACGCAGAAAACCGCGCCCGTAATGACCGTTGTGCGGCGCTTTCTCGTGCAGGAGGCAAAGACTATGATCAGCGCGTACAGCGTAAACACAAGCGACGACATTATTATGCAACTCGTTTTCGCGCTTTCCGCCGCGTTCTCAGAGAACATCTCGAACAATCCGAACAGCGCGGAATACCTGAACTGCTCCGAAAGCTCCGCCGTGGGAACTCCCGCCACGCCGAAGCAGATACACGAATAGCCGTAAACCGCCGCGCCGATAAGCGGCTTTACCAGATCAATTCCGTAAAGGAAAATGTACACAAGCGCTAAGAAAATCGCGAGCGGCGCGATGTTGTCTGTGTATCTCCCAAACACCGCGAGCTCCGACGCGCTTTTTGTGAACAAAGCCGCCGTCGCCGCCATGCACATCACGGCGAGGAACTGAAACAGCGCGAAAATTGTAAGTCTCATGCTGTATTTATGCTTTATCGGCTCGTAGACCTTTGTGCCGTCCTCAAGCGTTTTCGGGCGGTCCTTTATGCCCTCCTTGAGGCAGGAGAACATCATCACGACGAAGATCGCCGCCGCCAGCGCACCTATTCCCACCGAGGACGTCATAAACGCGTAAAGCTGCGTGAAGAACATACCGAAGAAGCCTTTAGACGGCGCGGTCAGGGCATCTCCGAGCGTTTCCGCCTCGCCGTTCCATAGCGAGCCCGATACGGCGTTTCTCAGGAAATGCTCCGCGGTAAACGACGCGATAAGCGAGATGCCGAACATCGGGAGGTTGAGCATTCTCTCGCGCATAAAAACCCGCGCGAGAATTACCGTAAGCGCCAAAGCGACAACCAAGCCGATAAGCCGCATATCCACCGCGTAAGCGACGGCGCATAAAAATCCCGCAAGCACCGAAAGCGCCGCGCGAGAGCTTCGGCTTTTGCCCTCCCAAGAGCTGAACAGGCAAAGCGCCAGGATCCACGCCATAAGGCAGGATAGCGTTTCGTTCCAGATGAATTTGCTGTCCGTGAAATACGCGACGTAAAGCCCGCAGCAAAACGCCACAAGCAGCTTTCTCCGCACACGCACCACGCCGAATTTCCCCGCAAGATGATACGCGATAAGCGGGATAAGCGCGACGACAAGCGCGTTTACGATAAGCATTGCTCTATACAGCGCATAGGGGTTTTTAATAAGCCAGAACAGCGGCGTATAAAGCACCGCCTGGATATAGCCGCTGCCGCTGTCGAGGCTGTCAAGCACGCCCCACCGGGATCTTCCCGAAAGCACAGCCGCCGCGCCCGCGTTTGCCATCTCGTCCGGGAAGACGACGGGCAGCTCCGCGAAAATCGCGGGAAGCACGTTCGCGACGACCGCGACCGCGTAAAGAATAAACATAACCCCGCGGTCGCCGAACGAGTTATAAAATTGTATCAATCTCTTTTTCATTGCCCGAAATAATCCTTAAAGGTTCTGTTGTTTTTGATCATTCTCCCGCTATCGGAGGTAAGAGCTTCAGAGGCAGGAGCGCAACGGCAGCAATAATCTTGCCTCTTAAATTCTTGCTTCTAGCCGGCAAGATAGACTACGCTCGCGTAGCCGAACATCAACGCGAGACAGCCTATCGCCGCGCCCGCTATTGATGGCTTGCCGTACTCGTACAGCGCCAAGTAATAATCCTCCGAGCGAGTGTCGCCGTCGTAGCTTTTGCGGAATTTTTTAATGCGGCTTATGCAATGCCTGTAGTACACATAATCCCCGAACATACAAAGCAGCATTCTGATGAATATGTTCGCGAGCTGAAGCAAGACCATAAGCTCGTTTCCGGCGGCGTTTGCAAGGTCATCGGGAACAAGCGCGGCGGCTACCGACGGCGCCAGCAGAAGCAGCAGCGAAACAATCCCGAAAAGATGCATTTTGCGATAGACCTGGAACATCGGCGCAAAAAGCCCGCTTGACAGATTAAGCGACAGTATGCGCTTTTTCCCCGATGCTCCCGATTTTCCGCGGAACGTGTCGAACGCCTTGCCGTAGTGGTAAACGCTTGTCGCGGAGAACGCCACAAGCTCGTGCATACTAACGCCGTCCTCGCCGATCTCCTTGTCGCTGAACTTCTTGAACAGATCGGCAAACGGATTGTCGTCGCCGAGCTCCTCCTCGAACATACGCTGCTCTTCCTCATAAGGCGGGGGAGCAGCGGGCAATTTTGCGGGGAGCTCCTCGCGGCGGAGCTCGTCCAGCGCCTTGTTTGGCTCGACAAGCGGCAAGCCCGTCGCCTTCAGCATTTCCTCGCGCTCCTTCAGCTCGTCGGGCAGCAGCCCGTTCCAGCTCCAGCCCTCCGCGTGGAGGTCCTCAAGCACGCATTTTCCCTTTATCGAATAGCAGGATCTATGGTGCGGCGTGCCGCAGGTCGGGCAGACGACCACGTCCGCGTTCTTCACGAACCGAACTCTGCACGCCGGGCAAAGCTTATTTTCAAATCTTGTCATTGTACATTCCTTTCGTGTTTTTTGTATACACATATACATTATAACATATTTTGCTGAATAATTCAACCTCTGTATGTAAAAAGTTGGAAATTTTTTTGGAGCGCAGCCTCTTGAGGCAATACTTTGGAAGTGAAAATTTTATATTTAAACAAATACTGCCATGCGCAACGTTCGGGAAAGCAACAAACCGGAGGCGCATAAATTACAAAGCCCCCGCCCGAAGGAGGAATATTCATACAGAAGTATTTAGCCCGAATGCGGTATGGATTAACCGTTTTCGGGCTTGCTTTTGATATTGAATTACTCGCAAGAGTTTATAGTTTTATTCCCCATTCGGATTTTATTGTATGCTCACAATGAAAATGCAGTTCTGCTATTGCATCTAAAGCACATACTCCACCATTCCATTTGAAAGTGATGGTATTCATATTTTCATCGTCAATATGCTGAACATCAAAATCCCACGCACCATTGTTGTAAAGTTTTTTGATATAAGTTAGTGTGATTTCGTGCAAATCACTTTCTTCGGGCGCATATATTTTCAGTCTTGCATAATGAAAATTATTCGGGTCTTTTGCGTGACGTTTTTCTTCCCATTCTGCTACTTCATATCTTTTATACATATACATAAAAACTCCTTGTATAAAGTCCGATTTATCATAATAATTATTATACATCATAAAAATTCTTTTGTCAACAGAAACGCCATAGCACTTTTGACGGTTATCAAAAAATGCTATGGCTATAACATTTATATTCGTATTACACCAAGGCAAGTCGCCTTTGCAGAACGTTTTATAAAAGATTGCGGTGTCAAGCGTGTAAGGCATTGCCTTTTCGCTCGACACCGCAATACTTCTATACCAAACGCTCCTTAAGGCGAAGATTTTATCCCTCTCTGACCCGTCAATAATTCTCCGCGCTTATCTGGAAATAGCTCTGCGGCTTGCCGCACACGGGACAGGTCTCGGGGGCGTTCGTGCCCGTGACAATATGCCCGCAGTTTCTGCACTCCCACACCTTGACCGAGCTCTTTTTGAACACCTCCTGCATTTCGACGTTACGCAAAAGCGCCCTGAAGCGCTCCTCGTGGTGCTTTTCGATCTCCGCGACCAGTCTGAACTTCGCCGCCAAGTCCGCGAAGCCTTCTTCCTCCGCGGTTTTCGCGAACTCCGCGTACATATTCGTCCACTCGAAGTTCTCGCCGTCCGCTGCCGCTCCGAGATTTCGCGCCGTCGGACCTATCCCGCCGAGTTCCTTGAACCAGATCTCGGCGTGCTCCTTTTCGTTGTTCGCGGTCGTTTGGAAGATCTGCGCTATCTGCTCGAAGCCCTCCTCCTTCGCCTTTGCCGCGAAGAACGTGTACTTGTTCCGCGCTTGGCTTTCTCCCGCGAACGCCGCCTCGAGATTGCGCTCAGTTTTTGTTCCCGCGTACCGATTTTGGTGCTCCGCCTCGATCTCCTCGAGCTGATCGCCGCTTACTCCGCAGACCGGGCAGACCGCCTCGGCGCGGTTCGGGGCGTCGAACACCGCCCCGCAGACCTTGCATTTGAATTTAGCCATAATTCCTCCTTATTTAAATTTAAATTTCAAAATTCCGTCACCGATGTCGTTCCGCGCTGCGCTTCGCTCCACACGGAACGACACCGCTGACGGAACCGGTCATATATTT
>JAIDPG010000250.1:692-2823 GCA_029062865.1 Oscillospiraceae bacterium | reverse complement strand
GTTACGCTCTATTATAATAATGAAGCGCACTTTATGTACGCGCTCGTGCGAATGAGCAACGGCACGACCTGCGTCGACAACATCTGCAGCGGTGGAATGTACGTGTCGATCTGCGACGACGGCGTGATAAGAAAGCCCGCCTACTGCGACGAAACGGGCGAATATTATTCCGCGCACCCGTTCACGAAAACGGAGTTCAATGGCTTCGAGATACCGATGTTCAAGGAGGCGGTGGAGCTCTGCAAAAAAGCGGCGCTGGTGTTCCCGGAGGTCGCGTACATAGGCTGGGATGTCGCGATAACTCCCGAAAAGCCCGTGCTCGTAGAGGGCAACACGCTGCCGAGCTACGATATGGTGCAGAACTACGGGCACATCGACGAGAAAACGGGCATAAAGCCGCGGTTTGAAGCCATTCTCGGCGAGGATTTCTTCAAGAAAGCGAAAAAGTAGGTGACTATGAACAAATACCGAGCACTAATTGGCGCAATACTTCGGGTTTTGATTATTATCGCAATGTGGGCGTGGCTGTTTAACCTTCCCAACGACACAGGCTATGGGGCGCTGATACTCGCTTTTCCGATGACGGGGTACAGCGTGGCGTTGTTTGTCGGCGCGATACTGCGGCTCAACGATTTTTTCCTGTTGAGAAGGTGGGAGCGCGGCAACGTGACGGAATACACCCCGAAGGTGAAAACCCACAAATCTACCGCAAGCATTGTGGTGCAGTCCTCAATAGTCGGGATTACGGCGTGGCTGCTTTTCTACGCCGTCGGCTGGATCAGCACCTTGATTATAGCTGCGGTGTTTACGGGATTAAAGCTTTTGGACGAATAACTGTAAAGGACGGAAAAATGAACATTATAAACTCAACTCCCCGCGCGGACGGCTTTTATATGCCCGCCGAGTGGGAGCCGCACGGCGGGTGCGTTATGATCTTCCCGGAGCGCTCGGACAGCTGGCAATACGGCGGCTACGCGGCGCGGGCGGCGTTTGTGCGCGTCGCGAGTGCTATCGCCGAGAGCGAAAAAGTGACGGTGTGCGCTTCGGAAAAGCAATACGAAAACGCGCGGCGTATGCTGCCGCCGCATATCCGCGTCGTCGAGATGAGCAGCAACGACGCTTGGGCACGCGATTACGCGCCGACGTTCGTCACGGACGGGCGCGAGATCCGCGGAATAAACTGGGGCTTCAACGCTTGGGGCGGGCTCGCCGACGGGCTTTACTTCCCGTGGGACAAGGACGACAAAATGGCGCGGAAGCTCTGCGATCTCTACGACGTGGATATGTACGACTTCGGCAGCTTTATCCTCGAGGGCGGCTCAATCCACGTTGACGGCGACGGCACGTGCATCACGACAGAGGCGTGCCTGTTGAGCGCGGGGAGAAATCCAAATCTTTCCAAAACGGAGATAGAGAATTACCTGCGCGAGTGCCTTAACGTTATCAAGGTGATCTGGCTCAAAAACGGCATTTACAACGATGAAACCAACGAGCATGTCGACAACATTTGCGCGTTTGTGAAGCCCGCGGAGGTCGTGCTCGCGTGGACAGACGACGAAAACGATCCGCAGTACGAGATGTCGCGCTCCTGCCTTGAAATACTGGAGCGCGAAACGGACGCGCGCGGGCGGCGTTTTACGGTGCACAAGCTGAATTGCCCCGCGCCCGTGACGATTACCGCGGAGGAGTGCGGCGGGCTCGACACAATGGATTTTGCCCCGACGCGCACTCCCGGAGAGCGTCTCGCGGCGTCCTACGTCAACTTCTACATTTCCAACAACGCGATCGTAATGCCGTTTTTCGGAGACCCAGCGGACGAGCCCGCGCGGGCGCTGCTCGCGGAGCTTTTCCCGGAGCGCAAAGTAATTCCTATCCCGGCACGGGATATTCTGATAGGCGGCGGGAACATTCACTGCATTACGCAGCAGATACCGCTCAGGGGGAAGATATGATAGAGGTTTTATTTGGAGACAGCGAGGCGGGCGCGATGAAAGCGGCTCTGCGAGGCGGAAAGCTCGGTTCGGACGCGGTCTGTCTCGGCTTTGCGTTGGATATAGGTGACATTCAAAAGCCCGTTACGGGCGAATACCGCGCGAGGCTGCTCTGCGACTTGCTTTACGCGGAGCAATGG
>JAIDPG010000250.1:0-682 GCA_029062865.1 Oscillospiraceae bacterium | reverse complement strand
AGATGAAAGAGGATCTCGAACGGCTTGGGAGTGTTTATTGCGGCGAGCTTGAAAAGCTCCGCGGTTACGTGAAAAACGGCGAGCCTATCCGTATCTGGTACAGCTCAGCGCCGTATTCGATCTGCGGGCTGCTGTGGCTTTGTGCCGAGCTTGAGCGCGGTGCTAAGGTTTTCGTCGTGCGACTCCCGCACGTGATCGTCAAAGGGGATACGGCGGTGTCGTACTCGTCGTGGGGCGAGGTCGAGCCGAACAAATTCGTATACTTTCAGAAAAGGGAGCGAACGCTGTCGGAGACGGAGATAACGGTCTACGCGCACTACTGGAGCGCCCTGAAGCAAGAGAACGCGCCGCTCCGCGCGGTAGTAAACGGCTCTATTATCAGCGTTCCCGCGAGCTTTTACGATTTCCTGATTTGGAAGCATCTGGGAAACGAGCCCGTTAACGAAGCCGTTTTGATCGGGAAAATTCTCGGAGAAAATCAGCTCGGCATAGGCGATTGGTGGTACGCGCGGAGGATAGACAAATTCATCGCCGAAAACCGCGTGAAAATCGTCCGGAATTCACCCCGAAAATACGATCGAATCCTCGCCATAAACTCCAAGAAAAAATCACCCGCAAAATCACGTCCAAATCGAGCGCGTTTTCGGAGGGATTAAAATTGGGAGAATTGGCTTTTTAAAGC
>JAIDPG010000025.1 GCA_029062865.1 Oscillospiraceae bacterium | reverse complement strand
ATTCCGGGAGCGTCGCCGCCGCTTGTCAAAACGCCGATTTTTTTCTTTTCCATAATTATCTCTCCTTAATCCGTTTATATAGAACACCGTTTTCGGTTTCATAGCCATTTATATTTTACAACAATTTGTGCGGATTTTCAAGGGATTTTTTTAACTGAAACGATTTCAAAAAAATAATAGTGAATTTTAACCAAAATTTGCCTTTCCGCTTGTGGAATTATGTGCAAGTTGTGCAAGTGAGGCGTTTTGCCTACTCCCCCGATAAAATTGCAAGATACTCTTTTGGAGAACACACCGGGACTTTGCTGCTCTTATAATCCTTTTGGTTTCGCGTAATTATATAATCCGCGCCTATACGCTCGGCGGTCGCAATCATTACAGCGTCCTCATAGTCCTTTGTTTCCGAATAAAGAGCCTTTTCGCAGTCAAGCGCAAAAGTGTCCGCAACCTCAAACAGCGAATACAGCTTGCGGATATTAGTTCTGACCTGTTCGTCATCGTGAAGAGTACGGCGGAGAATATAATAAATATCCGTTATTGCCTTTGTAGTAATGATTCCGACAAACTTCTCGTCTGAAGCAGCTTGAAGCACGCGAAGAGCGTCATCGGCAAACGGCTCGCGGGCTTGCAAAACATCAAGCACAACGCAAGTATCCAAAACAGCTCTCATATCTTATCCAGCCTTTCTTCCCGCGCTTCTTCGAGCGTCACATCGGCAGGGATAATGCCTACAAGAGAATTCAAAATGGCTCTTTTGTCAGCGTTGGGGTTTGTGAGCTTTGCGATTACTTTTCCGTTTTCAGTAATAAACACGTCCTCGGTTTCGGCGAGGCGCAGATACTTGACGAGGTTCACTTGCAATTCGGCTGCGGTGACTGACATAACAATGCCTCCTTTTGAAATGAAATTTAGTTGTTTTGTAATTATAGTATACCAAAATAAATCTATTTTGTCAACTGTCCTTCAACACAACATTCCCCTCCCCAAGTATCCTCTGAAGCTCCGCAATCAGCCTGTCGTCGGCGCACACGCCTCTCAAGCCGCGAATCCCGCGGGATCGGCGCGTGTCGGCGAAGGAGATCAGCGCCTCGGTTATGCCGCGCCTTGCGAGGAGCGCGGCCTTCACCGCGTCGGCGCGGGGATCGCTTTCGGAGTTCAGCTTGACGTAGAGCCGTTTTATCGGCTTTTCCGGGAGGTCCGCGGCGGACTTCAGACTCTCGATCTGGAGAGAGCGCTTGCCGTCGCGGACGGAAACACGCGCCTTTACGCAGTAAACCATGCCGACGCGCGGCTTGCCCGAGGCTCTCAGCTTGTCCGCGAAGATGACCGCACCCGTCTGCCCCGAAGCGTCCTCAAAATCCGCGAACGCCATAAGGCTTCCCTTTTTGTCCGTGAACGCCCGCGCCGAAACGCACAGCGCTGTTATGGAAACCGCCGCGCCGTTCGCGAGCGAAAGCGCGTCCTCGACGTACATACAATTTGCGTAGGAGCGCCCAAGGAACACGTCGGCTGGGTGCATTGAGACATACAGCCCGAGGAACTCCCGCTCGCCCTCCAGCCGCCGCACCGCAGAGAAATCCTCGAAGCTCTCAAACGCGAACTCGCCCGGATCTCCCAGATCTCCGAAGAGGTTCAGCTGCCCGCTTTCAAGGCGCTCGTTTTCGTCGGAGGCATAGCTTATCAGCGCCTCGGCGCCCTCGAAAAGCGTGCGGCGGTTTTGCGAGAAGCAGTCCAGCGCGCCGCTCATTACAAGCGCCTCGAAGATCCGCTTTGTAATGCGGTGCTTCGTCATTCTCACGGCGAAATCCGCCGCCGACGTGAACTCGCCGCTTTCACGCTCGGAAACGATCGCTCGTGAAAACAGGTCTCCAACGCCCTTTATCCCGCAAAGCCCGAAGCGAATTCCGCCGTCCTCAACCGTAAACCCAAAGCCGCTTTTGTTGATGTCGGGCAAAATCACGCGCACGCGAGCCGCCCGCAAATCGGCGATGTAATCGGGAACGCGCCCGGAGGCGGCGTTGTCGGCGAGCGCGTTTGTGATGAGCTCGCACATATAATCGAGGTAAAAATGGCAGCGCAAATAGGCGGTCTGATACGCGACCTGCGCATACGCCGCCGAGTGCGATTTGTTGAACGCGTAAGAAGCGAACTTCACGAGCTCGTCGAAGATCGCGTTCGCGGTCTGCTCGGGAACGCCGTTCGCTACCGCGCCGACGTTGGTGTCGCTGCCGTAGACGAACGCGCGGCGCTCTTTATCCATAACGTCGTGCTTTTTCTTGGACATTGCGCGGCGCACGATGTCCGCGCGTCCGTAGGAATACCCCGCGACGACGCGGCAAATTTCCATAACCTGCTCCTGATAAACAATGCAGCCGTACGTGACCTCCAGAATCGGCTTCAGCAGCGGATGCTTGTACGGTATCTTCTCGGGAGGCATGTGGCGGTTTTCCAGATACGCGGGGATCGAATCCATAGGTCCGGGGCGGTAAAGCGCGTTCGCAGCCGCGAGGTCCTCCACGGACTGCGGCTTCAGCCTCACGAGAAGCGAGGTTATGCCGTCCGACTCGAACTGGAACACGCCGCTTGTGCCGCCGCGCCCGAGCATTTCAAAGACCTCACCGTCCTCGTCGTTTATCTCGCGAATGTCAAAATCGGCAAAATTCGGATATGTTTTGCGGATCTTCTCGACGGTTTTGCGAATGACAGTAAGGTTTCGCAATGACAAAAAGTCCATTTTCAGCAGCCCGAGGCGCTCCAGCTGCGGCGCGGGATACTGCGCGACGCTGCCCGATTCGCCGCGGTTCAGCGGAACGTATTCCGAAACAGGCTCGCGCGTAATCAGCACGCCCGGCGCGTGAACCGAAACGTTGCGCGGAAGCCCCTCAATGCGCAGCGCCGTGTCGATGAGCCGTTTAATATCGGGGTCGCGCTCATACATCTCGCGGAGCTCGCCGCTTTTCAGCTCCTTTTTGAGCGAGCTGTCCCCGAAGCGCGGCAGGGCGTTCGCGGCGCGGTCGATCTTGTCCTCCGAGGTTCCCAGAACGCGCCCCGCGTCGCGTATTGAGCCGCGCGCCTTCATCGTATCAAACGCGACTATCTGCGCCACTCTGTCCTTTCCGTAGCGCTTTTTGACATATTCCACGACTTCGTCGCGGCGCTCGGCACAGAAGTCGATGTCAATATCGGGCATCGAAACGCGCTCCGGGTTCAAAAACCGCTCGAACAGCAGATTGAAGCGAATGGGATCCGTATCGGTGATACCGAGGCAATACGCGCAAAGGCTCCCCGCGGCGCTTCCTCTGCCCGGCCCGACGGAAATGCCGTTCTTCTTCGCGAAACGCACGAAATCCCACACGATCAAAAAATAATCCGTAAAGCCCATTTTGTCAATGACGGAAAGCTCGTGCGAGAGGCGTTCCTTAATCTCGCCCGAGAGCTCTCCGTAGCGCTTTTCCGCGCCCTTTTCGCAGAGCCTCGCGAGATATTCCGCGTTGTTTGATACTCCTTCTTTGGTAAATAACGGCAGCTTTGTCACGCCAAACTCAAACTCGAAATCGCACATCTCCGCGACCTCGACCGTTCTCGCGAGCTCCTCCTCCATAAACATCAGCCGCATTTCGTCATAGCTTTTGAGATAGAATTCATCGTTCGGGAGGGCGTTCGGGCTTTGATCGAGCGCCGCGGCTTTTATCCCCTGCCCGATGCAGAAAAGCACGCGCTGCACGGCGCTTTCGCTTTTTTCGACGTAGTGGACGTTGTTCGTCGGGAGCGTCGGGATACCCGTTTTTTCGGAGAACTCGCGCAGCTTCGCGCAAAGCTCTGCGTCGTCTACGGTGCCGTGGTTCGTGATTTCCAGGTAGATTTCCTCAAAGACGCTTCGCAATTCATCCGCCATAGACGGGGCTTCATCGCTTGCGCGGCACACCGCGATAAGCCCCGCGGAATGCTCCGAAAGGCTCTCCTTATCCGTGACCGCGCCGTTCTGCTCCGCGATTATGCGGCAGAGGTTTTTGTAGCCCTCGGCGTTTTTGCAGAGCAAAAGGAGCTTCCGCGGCTTTGCCCCTCCGCGCAGCGCGTTTCGATTGTCCGCGACAGCGACCTCCGCGCCGATGATCGGCTTGATTCCGTTCTCCCTGCACGCGTCGGAGAACTCCACCGCGCCGTAAAGCGCGGCGTTGTCCGTGATAGCGAGCGCCTTCGCGCCAAGCTCCCGCGCCCTCGCCGCTAGCTCCTTTATCCGGCAAGCGCCGCTTAAAAGGCTGTATGCCGTGTGAACATTTAAGTGAACGAAATCCCCCATAACGGCGCGCTCCTTTCTTTTTGTTTAAGAAAAATGGCTCGGCAAAACACCGAGCCAACTTTTTCTGAATCTTGATTAGTCCGCTTCCTTAGCGACAACGACCTTACCGTTATAATAACCGCAATTGCCGCAAACTCTGTGAGCCAGCTTCAACTCGCCGCAATTTCTGCAGCGCGAGAAGTTGGGCGCGGAGATCTTCCAAACCGCCGAGCGTCTCTTATCGCGTCTTGCGCGCGATACTTTCCTCTTAGGAACTGCCATTGTTATCCCTCCTCAACCAGCATTAAGTCAAAACGAGGCATAGCTATGCCAACGTTATTATCGAACATTTAACATTATACCACGTTCTGACAACTTTGTCAAGGGGTTTTTCAAGAAAATATTTTTTGTTGGGGATTCCCTTTGCGGTATAGCTATATCTTGTGCCTCTCCCCACCAAGAGCGGGAAAAGGCGCGAAGAAAAACCTTCAGCTTACGCGATATACTTCTTGACGTTCTCCGGCAGCTGGTCGTTGTCCGCGGAAACGGTGAGCGTTACCGTCGTGTTCGGTGTGATCTTCGCGAGCTTGTCAAACATATTGCCGAGCTCCGTATAATCTCTGCCCGTGATTTTCAGCGTCGCGTCCACAAAGATATCCGTGCAGTCGTGGTCGCTGGAGAGAATGCCCGCGATAAAGCCGTAGAACGCGTCCACGCCGTCGATAGCGTAATCCTCGATATTTACAAGGCGAACCTTATACGTAATATCCGTGTTCAGCGACGAGCCCTTCTGAATTGCGACAACGTTGCCGTTCGACTTCTTCTCCGCCTCATGAATAGCCTCGATGAGGATCTTGGTCTTTCCCGAGCCCTTGTTTCCTGTAATAATCTTAACCATAGGTGTTACCTCCTTATTTTAAAGTCGCGAAAAACGGTCATTTCAAAGTCGCGAAAAACCGGCTCACTCCGCTTCGCTTCGTTCGCCTAGCCGCCTGTAAAGGTTCCGGTCGCTTTGCTCCCTCCGCCTTTACAGGCGCTTTTTTCGCGACACGGCACCCCGTTAGGGGTACTTAATAACGCGCCTTTAACGTGTCGACTTTATGTTTACTGTTTTTTTGACGTCTGTAGCCAGATTGATTACCGCCCCAATCTCTTCTCCAAATCCGCTTTTCTGTCCTCAAATCCGGGCTTTCCGAGCAGCGCGAACATATTCTTTTTGTAGCTCTCAACGCCGGGCTGGTCGAACGGATTTACGCCGAGCAGATAGCCGCTTACACCACACGCGAGCTCGAAGAAGTAGATCATCCCGCCAAGCTCGTGCTCGTTGAGCTCCGGCACCTCAAGCACCAAATTCGGAACGCCGCCCTCGGTGTGCGCGAGAACCGTGCCCTCAAACGCCTTGCGGTTTACGACGCTCATATTCTGGTTCGACAAGAAGTTCAGCCCGTCCGCGTTTGTCGGGTCATCCTTGATGAAGAAGTCCTGCTGCGGCTTGTCGAACTGCACGACCGTCTCGAACATAATGCGCGAACCGTCCTGGATGTACTGCCCGAGTGAGTGCAGATCTGTTGAGAATGTTGCGCCCGACGGGAACAGACCCTTGCAGTCCTTGCCCTCGCTTTCGCCGTAGAGCTGCTTGAACCATTCGATCATCATAGCGAAGTTGTTTTCGTAGCTTACGAGCATCTCCACGCTCTTGCCCTTGCGGTACAGAATATTGCGCAGCGCCGCGTATTTGCAGGCAGTATTCTTCTCGATATCGAACGTCTTGTACTCCTCGCGGGCGTCCGCGGCGCCCTTCATCAGCGCGTCGATATCGCATCCCGCACACGCTATGGGAAGCAGTCCCACCGCGGTCAGAACCGAGAACCGCCCGCCGACGTCGTCCGGGACTACAAAGCTCTCGTAGCCCATTTTATCGGAAAGCTCCTTAAGAGTGCCCTTTGCTCTGTCGGTCGTCGCGTAGATGCGGCTCTTCGCGCCATCCTCACCATAGCGCTCAACAAGCAGGTCTCTGAACACTCTGAACGCCAACGCGGGCTCGGTCGTCGTACCGGACTTCGAGATGATGTTCACCGAGAAGTCCCTGTCCTTCACAAGCTCGATAACCTGATTAAGATAAGTCGGCGAAATGCTGTTGCCGCAGAAGTATATCTCGGGCGTGTCCTTTGCGAGCGAGTTGTACAGCGAGGACTTCAGCGCCTCGATAACTGCTCTCGCGCCGAGGTACGAGCCGCCGATGCCGATAACGATCAGCACCTTGCTGTCGCTCTTGATCTTCTCCGCGGCCTTTTTTATCCGCGCGAACTCCTCTTTATCGTAACTCACGGGCAGGTCTATCCACCCCAAAAAAGCATTGCCCGCGCCCGTTTTGTTCATCAGCGTATCGAACGCGGTTTTGACCGCGGGTGCGAACTGCGCCAACTCGTGGGGGCGGACAAAGTCCTTTAAATGTTTATCGTCCAGTTTGATGCTCATAACACAAAGCTCCTTTCGATTATGCCAACGTCTGAAAAAATTTGGACATAATGCTCTAATATTATTATATATTACTTTTGGATTTTTTTCAAGGAGTTTTGCACAATGAGTTTTGATTTGTAGAAAATTTGATATTCAACCGTGAATTTTTGTAGAATTTGCACAAAAGCAAACTTGACTTGACGGCTCCCCCAAATGCTGTCGCGGAGTGGGACGCGCCTTTGACGGCTCCACAAAACACTAACGCGGATTGATTTCAAATTAAATTTCGAAATTCCGTCAGCCTACGCTTCGCTTCGGCTGACACTTTTTGAAATTTACGCGCCGCCGCAAAGTTAATGCGGGAGATAACGCGCTGTAATGCGGTCTTGTGATGTTGGTGCGGGTCGTGACACGCTTTTGATACGCCGCCTTGACGCTGTATCTCAGCCAACCTCTAATTGCGTGATAATTCCTCCGCCCGAAAAGATAACAGTCGTCTCGGGCGGGGCTATGTCTTCGGGAATTGCGTCGGGGGTTTCGGCGAACTCTCGGAACGCCAGCCACTCGCGCATTCTGTCAAGCGTTTCGGGAGTCGCGGCGGTGCGCTCGTCGCCTCTGTGAGTTATCCGAACCGTCCCGCCGCGCACAACAAGCCTGCCTGCAAGCGCAAACGCCTTGTCGGCGCACGCGGGCAGCGCGTTCTCGGCGAGGTAAATATTCGTGGTTTTCGAGCCCTGGCTCTCGTCAAGCCGCACCATAAGCTTGCCCTTTTTCGCGGAGAGCTTGTAGTTCACGCGGCGCGGGGAGTCGCCCGGCGTGTAATCACGGTGCTCGTAGCCCGGCATTCCGCCCGTCCGCACCGTCACGCCCTCCTCGATCTCTTCCTCCTCGGACGGCAGCGTGTTCGGGAGAATTTCGGGACCGTCGTATTCAACAACGCGCGGGAGCACCGCCTTTTGCGTGCTCTGCTCGAGCTTCACGCGCTTTCGGGCGAGCCCCAGGAAATCATTGACCACCGCCTGCGAAAGCGTCACGCGGTTTAAGCCGCAATGCGCCGCGACAAAGCTCGCCTTCACGCGCTTCTCCTTGCCCCAGAGCAGCGCCGTGCGTATTCGCAGCGGATAATCCCCCGCACCGACGTCCACACAAAGCTCGATAAACGGCAGCAGGCAGAAGCCCGTTTTTTGCAGCGTGAATTCCAGCTCGATGTTCCGCCCGAACTCCGTCACGCCAGAAAGCTCGCCGAGCTTTACCTTGAAATGGCTCAGCGAGATAAAGAAGATCACAAGAGACAACACCGCCGTGCCGCCGATGATATAAATCAGCGCCCAGCCGATGTCGCCGTTCAGATACAGCATAAATACGACCGAGATCGTAATTGCGGTCAAAGTGCCGCCGATATGCATTTGTCAGACCCCCTTTAGAGGTAAGAAATAAGAATAGCCTGCGGTTACTTACGCTGTCTGCTTCTTTTGCGGATCAGCTTGTAGTTATTGTAGAGCCGCTTTGCGTCAATGTTTTCCGCGCTTGCTCCGTAAATCAGAGAGTCCGCGGCGGTGGTTATTTCCGCCGCCTCGCCGCCGAGCGAGAGCAGTCTCGCGATCACGTCCTGAACCTCGCCAGAGGTCGTCGACTTCGGGTTCTTGCCGGTAATTCCGCACGCGATTTTCCGCGTTCTCAGATACAGCGCCCTTATGCGCTTTTTGCCTCTCCCGAGCTTGTAGCGAATTACAAAGATTGCTTCGCCGAGGCGCTTTCTGAAAATAACGCACAGAACCGCCGCGACGCCCGCCGCCGCGAACGCGTAGAACACAAGCTTCTGCGTTTCCTTTTGCTCGCTGACGTTCACGGCGTATTTCGTACCGTCGACCTCCAGCCAGCCGGCGCCCGGAATGTACGCCGTCGCGAACGCGTGCGCCTGATCCGCCCTTATCTCATAACGCCCATAGAGGTCAATGGAGGCAACGTCCGTTTTTATGAGAAATCCCTCGGTATAGCGCGCCGGAACTCCCGCCGCCCGAAGCAGCAGCGCCGAAGCCGTCGCGAAGTCCGTGCAGATGCCGCGCTTGCTTGTGAACAGGAAATACTCGGCGTTGAGCTCTGCGGGCACAAAATTCAAATCGTACGCGAAGTTTTCCTCGCCGAACCATTGCTCTATAGCCTTCGCCTTGTCGTAGTCATTGTCAAGCCCCGCCGTAATGCTCATCGCGAGACCCTTTATGCGGGGAGTTATCGCGTCGTCGAGCGTCCGCGCGTAATATGTGAATGCCTCGCGGTAGTCGTCCTTAAACGCCCTCGCCTCATCTTCCAGGATTATCTCTTCTTCCACCGCCTCGTCAAGCAGCGCGTAGTATTCCAGCTGATCTAAACCCGAAAGATAGCGCGAAAACTCCGCGGGCGGGTCTGTACCGTAAAAGCGCACCCAATACGTCGCGTTCCGCCCGAACGCCTCCTCGGTGAAGATCTCGTCCTTTGTGTTGCGGTAAATCGGCAGATTTCGCCCGCCGATCATCGCGTAGAACGTACCGGACGGGTGCATTACAACGTTGGTGTTAGAGCCGTCGGTTACTTGGATAGTCATATCATTGCCGTCAAGCCCGCCGCTCGCCGCGGGGATTTTTAACAGTTCGCCGGCGTAATCCGAAAGCTTTCCGTCCTCCGCCGCAATTCTCAGCCGCTCGGAAAGCTGCGCGTAGTTCAGCACCCGCTGCTGCCCGCTCCAATCGCGATGCCCATACGAAAGGTCGTCGATGTGCCGCCAGCCGTCCTTGCCCTTGTATCTGTCAAACGACTGTGAGATGATGTTGCGCGGGGTGTCGGTCGAGACGTAAAACAGAATATCCTCCGACGGCTGATTGTCGCCGACGTTCGGCGTGGAGCTCTGCGAAAAGCCGCTCATCGCGCGGGTGCCGTAAAACTGCTGCGCCGTAAATCTCGTCACGTCGAGATATTTCGCATACGGCGTCCTGTCGCTGCGCGGGATCACCAAAATCAATATGGCGGCAGCGACGCCAAAAATCCCGATCGTGGCAAGGCGCTCCTTCTTTGCCTTCGGGTCGTCAACATAACGGTTGTCAAGCGGGTATTCCACACGCGAAACGCCCATAACCGCGACGAAATAGCTCGCCGCCATAAACGCCATAAGCCACGCGGGAAGCGCGCCGACGGTTCTCGCGCCGAGAATAAGCGGAGCGAGCGCCGGAAGCAGCAGAAAGCACGGTCTCGGAAGCCGCACTGTGAAATAGAACACCGGGTAGGTGATAATAAACGCGAACATCGCGATCGTCGCACCCGCAAGCATCAGGTCGAAATCGCCGATTTCTCCGTAGATGAACTCCATAAGCGCAAAGCGCCCTTTAACCGCCGAAACGCTTGACACCCCAAGCAGCATCGCAGAAAACAGCGTCACGAACGTCACAAACGAGATAAGCCGCCTGTTTCTCACGGCGTAGAACAGCATATAAACGCCGGCGCAAAGCGCCGTCATTACAAGCGTTGTCGGCAACAGATAATCCTCACAGATGATAAACATCGTCACCGTGCTTATCGCGCAGAGGTAAACGATCGCGGCGAGGTTCTCCGCGCCGTTGAATACGGGTCTTGATTTCTTTTTCATAATTAATTCACTTTAAAATAAGTATACAGTCTGCACATCAGCATTCCGTTGTAGAGCTTGCGGTTTTTGTCGGTTTTCAAGCCGAAAATGCTTTCGAATTCCTCATCGGGAGTTATCACGTAAAGCTGATTGCCCTTCAGCGGCAGGAGCCTTTTGCCCATTACCGCGTACAGCTCCCGCGCTTCGTTTACTTCAAGCAGGCGCTCGCCGTAAGGAGGATTGGTGAGTATCTTCGCGGGGCGCTTTGGGGGAGTGAAGTCCGCTATCCCGCGGAGCTCGGCTTTTACATATTGCGAAACGCCCGCCTTTTTGGCGTTTTCGTTCGTGAGCTTCACGCACTCGGGGTCGATGTCATAGCCGATCGCCATGAAGTCAACATCGGATTTTATCGCCGCTTTAGCCTCACCACGGGCGGATCTCCACGCGCTTTCCGGGAGGAATTTCATGCGCTCCCCCGCGAAACGGCGGTTAAGTCCCGGCGCGATGTTCAGCGCCTTGAACGCCGCCTCGATAAGCAGCGTCCCCGAGCCGCAGAACGGGTCGATAACCAGATCCGCATCGCGAATCCGCGCGATGTCCGCAATGCACGCCGCGAGCGTTTCACGTATCGGCGCGGCGTTGCTCACGGCTCTGTAGCCGCGCTTGTGAAGCCCCTCCCCGCTTGTGTCGAGCATCAGTGTAAAGTCGTTTTTCATCAGCGAAAAGCGGATTTGACACATGCTTCCGTTCTCGGGGAGAACGTCCGTTTTGTGCGCCTTCGCGAGGTTCACCGCCATTGCCTTTTTGACGATCTTCTGTATCGCGGGAACGCTCGTAAGCTTGGATTTCAGCGTACTGCCCTTGTTCGGGAATTGATCGTTCTTCCCGATAAAATCCGCGAGCGGAAGCGCCTTTATTCCATCGAAAAGCTCGTCAAAGCTCTCCGCCTTGAACTGCCCCAGAACCACGCAGATACGCTCCGCGGTCGCGCAGAAAATGTTCGCCTTGGCGCAGATCTCCGCGTTTCCCGAAAAGAACACCCTGCCATCCTCCGCCCGGACGTTCTCCGCGCCGAGCTTTTTCAGCTCGAACGACAGCGTTTTCTCCAGCCCGAAGCGGCAGGGCGCGACTAAATTCATATTCATCACTTCTTAAGAGCCTTTTGCCCGATGTCCTTGCGGTAATGAGCCTTCTCAAACGAAATGCTCTCCACCGCCTTATACGCCGCCGCAAGCGCCGAGCCGAGGTCTTTCGCCGCCGACGTTACGCCGAGAACGCGCCCGCCCGCGGTGAGGTATTTTCCGTCAACGAGCTTTGTGCCGGCGTGGAAAACATACGCGAGCGGGGACTGCCCCTTGTCGTCCAGCCCACTTATCTCCTTGCCCGTTTCGTACTTTTCGGGATAGCCGCCGCTCGCCATAACGACGCACGCGCAGGCTTTGTCGCTCCATTTGATGTCGAGCGCTTCAAGGCGCTCTTCCCAGATTGCCTCCATAATGTCCGCGAGGTCGGTTTCCAGAAGCGGCAAAACGACCTGCGCCTCCGGGTCTCCGAAGCGGGAGTTGTACTCGACGACCTTCGCTCCGCTCTTTGTGAGCATCAGCCCGAAGTACAGACAGCCCTTGAACGGTCTGCCCTTGGAGCTCATCGCGGCTATTGTCGGCTTGAAGATACGCTCCATACACTCAGCGGCGATCGCGTCCGTGTAAAGCGGGTTCGGGGCTATCGTGCCCATTCCGCCGGTGTTCAAGCCCTCGTCGTTGTCGTAGGCGCGCTTGTGATCCATCGAGGAGATCATCGGCTTTACGGTCTTGCCGTCGGTGAACGCGAGAACGGTTACCTCCGTACCGTCCATAAACTCCTCGACAACGATCTCCGAGCCGCTCTTGCCGAACTTTCCGTCAACGAGCATAGAATGAACTGCGGCTTTTGCCTCGTCAAGATTTTGCGCGATGATAACGCCCTTTCCGAGCGCGAGACCGTCCGCCTTGATAACCGTGGGGAAGCTGTTCTGCTTGGTTATGTAGTCGACCGCCTTGGCTTCGTCGGTGAATGTCTCATAAGCCGCCGTGGGGATCCCGTACTTCTTCATCAGCGCTTTCGAGAACGCCTTGCTCCCCTCGAGAATCGCGGCGTTCGCTTTCGGTCCGAACGTCTTGAAGCCGCGCTCGTTCAGCATATCGACAAGCCCCATTACAAGCGGATCGTCGGGCGCGACGAAAACGTAGTCGGGCTTTAAGCGCTCCGCAAGCGCGACAACGCCGTCAAGGTCGGTCGCCTTCACGTCCGGGAAGCACTCCGCCAGTGCCGAAATGCCGCCGTTTCCCGGCGCACAGTACAGCTTTTCAACCTTCGGGGATTTCGCCAACGCCGCCGCGATAGCGTGCTCCCGCCCGCCGCCGCCGATAATAAGAATGTTCATGGAAATCAGTACCTTTCTTTGATTATTATATATGTACATTATAACACACCAACACAAAAAAAGCAAGTGGCAATTCTTAATGAGCAATTTACAACAAAATCCCCCACGCTGCGGGGGATTTTTTGAACGCGCGCGGAGCGCGATTTCCATAATTATCCACTATCAAGTGTAAATTGTCACTTGTTACTGCGTCTGTTTTTTTAGCTTGCTTATGTAAATCCCCCACATCAGCAGCGGGTTCAGCCAACAGAAAAACAGCGCCGAAAACGAAATGCCGCTTTTCGCGATAACGGCGGAAACTATCATGACCACGAACGAAACCCCGAGCGCGCCAAGCGATGTTATCAGGAAAACCCGCCGCGAGTAGGTAAATTCCTCTTGGGTAACAGCGGGGTTTTTCTTGAGCGAAACGGCGCGGAAAATTCCCCACGTTATCGGGAAAACAACAGCCTCCACGGCGATGAAAATCACGGTAAACGCCATCGTCAGCACAAAGTTGAAAAACGCCGCGCCCATCTGGACTATCGGCGTGCAGTCCGAACCGTCAACGTACATTTTGTCGATCTCGTCCGTGTTGATAATCGGCGAGGTGATTATCAAGCAGTACCCCGCGGAGATCCATATCGTTATAAGCGCCAAAAGCGCTGCGATTATCGTAAACGCTATCTTCCTGGGTTTTTCGGTCATAAAGACCTCCTTCCTTATGCGGCGGTGTAGCTCACCACGTTTACTTCCTCGAGCGATTTCTTAAGCTCCGCCGTAATTTGTTCAAGTCTTTCGACCACTGTCCCCGTAAAAACGACCTCGCCGCATTTCTTGCATCTGAAGCACGGAACGTGACGAATTACGATAACGCTGTCGCCAAGCTCCACAACGTGAGTTGTAGTGGAGGCTTCCATATCACCTTTACAAAAGAAACAAGTCATATTATTTTACCGCCTTCCTTTTTTAAAATCAGATTCCCACTCATCGGGATTGGGATAGTATGCCGTGATAACATGAATATTCTCACCACTTGAAGCAACGCAAGCGTGCAGGTATCTGTCGCCTATTGATAACCCCAGCAAAAGACAGCTTGGATACGGAAAATCATCGGGATACTGTTCTATTATTTCGCCTTGCATTATAACCTTGCGCACATCTGGCAAAATTATTCCTCTTTCTTCAAAACGAGCTAAAACGTGAATCGTTAATATAAGGTTGTTTATGTCATCTGCAAGCCGCCGAAGTTCATTTATGTCAATCATAAGCTCTCCCCGTCAGTTCTTGAGGCTCTGAAGCGGAGCGGGAATACGTCCTCCTCTGGAGATAAACTTTGTTGAACTGAAGCGGCTTACGGGCATTACCGGACCGCTGCCGAACAAGCCGCCGAATTCGAGCGTTTCGCCCTCCTTCATGCCGATAGCGGGTATCACGCGCACGGCGGTGGTTTTGGAGTTTACCATGCCTATCGCCGCCTCGTCCGCGATTATCGCGCTTATCGTGTCGACGGGAGTGTCGCCCGGGACAACTATCATATCAAGCCCGACGGAGCAGACCGCCGTCATCGCCTCGAGCTTTTCAAGCGACAGCGAACCGCGGTTCACCGCGTCGATCATTCCCGCGTCCTCCGAAACGGGGATAAACGCGCCCGAAAGCCCGCCGACGTGCGACGAAGCCATAACGCCGCCCTTCTTCACCGCGTCGTTGAGAAGCGCAAGACAAGCTGTCGTGCCGTGCGCGCCGCAGCTTTCCAGCCCGATTTCTTCCAGAATATGCGCGACGGAATCCCCGACCGCGGGCGTGGGCGCAAGTGACAAATCGACAATGCCGAACGGCACGCCGAGCCGCTTTGAAGCCTCCGTACCGACAAGCTGACCCATTCTTGTTATCTTGAACGCGGTTTTCTTTATTACGTCTGCTATTTCGCTGATGTTCGCGTCGGGGTGCTTTGAAAGCGCCGCGCGGACAACTCCGGGGCCCGAAACGCCGACGTTTATCTCGCAGTCGTATTCTCCCACGCCGTGGAACGCGCCCGCCATAAAGGGGTTGTCCTCCGGGGCGTTGCAGAACACGACTATCTTCGCCGCGCCGAAGCAGTGGTCGTCCTTGGTTTTCTCCGCAGCCTCGCGGATTATTTTCCCCATGATCGCCACAGCGTCCATATTTATGCCCGCCTTTGTCGAGCCTATGTTCACCGAGGAGCAGACGTTTGTCGTTTCGGCAAGTGCCTCGGGAATGGACTCAATAAGCTCCCTGTCGCCCGCCGAAAAGCCCTTGTGAACCAGCGCGGAATATCCGCCGATGTAGTTTACGCCCGTGCCCTCCGCGACGCGCTGGAGCGTTTTCGCGAGCTTTACGGGCTGCCCGCAAGCCGCCGACACTATTGCTATCGGGGTGACGGAAATGCGCTTGTTGATTATCGGGATACCGTACTGCTTCTCAATATCCTCGCCCGTTTTGACGAGGTTTTCCGCCTTGCGCATCATCTTTTCGTAGACCTTATCGCACGCGCGGTCAACGTCGCCGTCAATGCAATCCAAGAGCGAGATCCCCATTGTTATCGTGCGAATGTCGAGGTTTTCCTCTTGTATCATTTTTATCGTTTCTAAAATATCGCCTGTGTTCAGCATTTTTAACAATTCTCCCCTTTAAATTTTATGCATACTGTTGAAAATATCTTCGTGCATAACGTGGATCTGCAAGCCCATTTCCTCGCCCGCTTTTTTCAGCTTGTCGGCGAAGTGAATGTACTCGATAGTCAGATCCGTTATCTCGATGAGCATTGTCATCGCGAACAGATCCTGCATAATGGTCTGGGTAACGTCCATAACGTTCGCCTTGTGCTCGGCGCAAATGCCGCTCACCTTCGCGAGAATTCCCACCGTGTCTTTTCCGATTACAGCCACAACTGCTCTCATAATTCCTCCGTTCTGCGGTCATTTTGTATAAAAAACAGCCCCGCAAATGTTAAATTTTTATATCTTCTTCTCTATTATACTAAAAATTTCAAAAAAAGTAAATCTATTTCTAGACAAATTTGAAAATTTGTGCTAAAATGATAAATGTAGAGTTATGCACTTGACAATTTTGTGCAATTTAGTTGATAGTGAATAGTAGTTAGTTATTAGTTCCGAGGGGCTCCTCACAAACTAGCTACTAGCAGCTATTCTCTATAAAACCAACAATGAGGGCTGGGAAAGAATGGAAAATCTTATAGATATTCACACGCACTGTAATCTCTCGTCGGACAGCGCGGCTTTGCCTGAGGATATGGCTCTTAGGGCTTTTGAGCTTGGGGTGAAGCATTTCGCGCTTACCGATCATATCGAGCTTGACGAGTTCCACGACGGCGAATGGGACTATTGGGCGGCGATCGACAAGACCCGCCCGACGTTCGAGAAGCTTCAAGCCGAATATGACGGGAGAATGAAAATATATTACGGGGCGGAGATCGGGCAGCCGATGTATAATTTACATACCGCCGAGGAGATACTCGCGGCACACGATTATGACTATGTGCTCGGCTCGGTTCACCGCACCTGCCATTACGAGCATATGGGCAAGATCCCCGACAACGAGTTCGACCGCAAGCGCGTCATCACGGAATATTGGGAGGATATGCTGAATTTAGTCGAGTGGGGGAAGTTCTGCTCACTGGCGCACATCACGTTTTTACTGCGATTTGTGAACGTTGACACTCCGACGGGCTTGGTCACGGACAAGACGGAGCGAGCCCAAGCGGCTTATGACGTTCACAAGAAGATCATCGATGAGATACTTAGGATAATAGTCAAGAAGGATATCGCGCTGGAGGTCAACTCCTCGGGGTATCGCCGCGGGCTTGGCGGACCTATGGCGTCCGCGCCGTTTATCAAGCGGTACAGGGAGCTCGGCGGGAAGCTGATAACGGTGGGCTCGGACGCGCACCAAGCCTCGGACATCGCGGCGGATATCGACAAGTGCTACGCGCTGCTGCGGGAGCTTGGGTTTAATGAGGTGTGCGTATTTGAGAGGAAAGAGCCGAGGTTTATAAAAATTTAAAGAGCTGTTAAGGCGGCTTACTTTGATTAGTTTCGTTGTGTTGCGTCGGAGGAGTGGGGGAACAACCCTTCGGGGGTTTTGATTTGCTCGTAATGTTGTGTCAAGGCGGTTCCGTAAATTATTGTCGTTGCCTTGCGTCGAGGTTGCGAGGGGTAAACCCTTCGGGAGGAGAGGGGGAAAAATAAAAATCCGACAAAAAGCGGGCATTTCCCCCTCTCCTCCCTACGG
>JAIDPG010000249.1 GCA_029062865.1 Oscillospiraceae bacterium | reverse complement strand
TTGTCGGGCTGATTTACATCAAAGTCCTCCTTGCCCGCGTACTTGTTTATCGCCATAGCGGACGAAACGGGAGATTTTTTGTACTTCTCCATAACGGGTCCGTTCGCGCAGCTGCCCGCGCACGCGGACATCTCGATAAAGCAGTTGTGGAGCTTGCCCTCGACGATCTCCTCCAGAGCCTCCTTTACGTTGTCCATTCCGTCGACAACGAGATATGTATAGTTCGGGTCACGCTCCTTCATTGTGCGGAGAACGCCCCCCGAGGTCGGGAAAAGTCTCGCGCGGCTCTTTTCGTTGGAATCCATATTCCTTTCAAGCTTCACGCCCGCTTCGTTAAGCCAGCTCGTCAGCTCCTCGAACGTCAGCACGTCGTCGGTGAAGCCCTCATAGCGCGCCGCCTCCTCCTTCTTGGAAACGCACGGACCAATAAACACCGTCTTGCAGCCGGGATAGCGCTTTTTCAGATCCTGGCAGTGCGCCTGCATCGGGGAAAGCACGTCCGCGAGATATTCCAGCGCCTGCGGGTAGTATTTCTGAATGAGCAGGTTTATCGAGCTGCAGCACGACGAAATCAACACGTCGCGCTTATCCTCGCGGATAAGGCGCTCGTATTCGTTCTTGACTATCGTCGCGCCGACCGCCGTTTCCTCCGCGCCCGCGAAGCCGAGCTCCATAAGCGCCTTTGTAACAGACTCGATGCCCGCGCCGTCATAGTTCGCGACGAAAGAGGGCGCGACGGAAGCATACACCTTTTCGCCCGAGCTTATGAAAAACTTCACGCGCTCGGTGCTGTCGGCAATCTCCTTTGCGTTCTGCGGGCAGACAACAAAGCATTGTCCGCAGAGAATGCACTCGTCCCCGACGATGTTTGCCTGATTGCCCGAAAATCTGATAGACTTTACGGGGCAATGCCTGATACATTTATAGCAATTTTTGCAGTTTGCCTTTTTCAGCTTCAAAAAATCAGCCATAATAAACTCCTTAAAACATTATCAACGGGAAATTACGCGCAAATTCCAAGTGTACTGTCACGCTCAAAATTAACAATAGACGCGCAGCAATTTTTTCCATACGCGAGGCGAATGACGAAGGCTTGCTGTCGCAAGTCGAGGACGACAACGAAGCGTATGGAAAAAAGGGCAAGCGGATATGTTAATTTTAAGCGTGACAGTACACTGACCCGCTGTAAAAGATTGCAGCGGGAATAAGGGAATATTATGTATAAATTATACTTTAGCGAGAATTTCCGTCTTGAAGAAATCATCAACGGTGTCGGGAGAAACCGAGAAGCTCTTGTCGTCAACAGTCACGCAAACACCGTTCTGGCAATTGTTCATGCAGAACGTTCCGCCAAGCTCTACTTTATCCTTGAGATCGTTCTCACCGATAAGATATTGCAGGCCCTCCACAACGCGGCGCGAGCCCTTGAGGTGGCAGGAGCTGCCGATACAAACCGTAACCTTCATAATAAACCTCCCAAAATATCAATCATATTCAACCACATTTACCCAACTGAGCAGGAACTCACGTTCCTCGGGCTTGCCCTTTACGGACTGCGACGCAGCGACGATAGGCAGCCATTTCTGAATGTATTGCTTCGCGGTGTCGCTCTTCTTGCAGAACATATCCAGATATTTATCAGCAAGATCAATATCGCCCGAAAGCCAGAACAGCAGATACGTCCGCGCGGCGTCGGCGGAAGCGTTGCCCTGCGTGGCGTGGCTCCAGTCGAGAATGTACGGCGTGCCGTCGTCTTTGACTATGATATTTTCCGGGCTGAAATCGCCGTGGCAGACCTTTCTGTGCTTCGGCATACTTTCAAGCCGTGTGTGGAGCTCGTAACGCGTTGTAGCGTCCAAGTCAGCCTCGCTGATCTTGCGGTTCATCTTGTCCTTGAGCTTATTAAGACCGGGGCAAACGGTGGAATGCATCTTCAATTGCAAATCAACGAACATTTCCAGATATTCGTCCTGCTTTTCGGGATTATCCTTCATAAGCTGCGCGAGCGTCTTGCCCTGGATAAACTCGGAAACGATCGCCCATTTTCCGTCCTCGACGGTTTTAACTTCAATGATTTTGGGAACATTTATTCCGATGTCCTCAACCCGCGCCTGATTGAGCGCCTCGCTGAGAACGTCGTACTTCGCGAAGTCGCTGTCGAAAACCTTTATGGCAGTCTCGCCCTCACGGTAGACTGTTTTGCGTGTACGAACGGCAATAATTCTGTCGGACATAACTTTCCCTCCTTATCACTTCTTCAGCAAGCTGGTAGACTTGCCGTAATATACGTTGGTGTAAATTTCCTTGATTTCCT
>JAIDPG010000248.1 GCA_029062865.1 Oscillospiraceae bacterium | reverse complement strand
TCTTTTTTTTTCTTTACCGGGTAAAAGTCCGTCGTGGCTTAATTTAATTTTTACCTTGAAAACCACGGGACCGTTTAATACTTCGGCTCATCCCACGGCATATCGTCGGAGAAATAGTAGTCGAACAACTTCTCGGCAGAATACGTGATGTTATCGTCCGAAACGCCCTCGGGAACGCCTTTTTCGCAGCCCGACAGCGTCAACGCGGCAATCGCCGCGAAGCAAGCTATAATTCGTTTCATCATATCTCCGCGATGACCTCGACCTCGACGAGAGCGCCCTTCGGTATCTGCAAGCCGCCAACGCAGGAACGCGCGGGCTTGCCGGTGAAGTACTCCGCATAAACCGCGTTGAACGCCGCGAAATCGCCGATGTCCTTAAGATAGCAGTTCGTCTTGACAACCTTGTCGAGCGACGTTCCCGCCGCCTCGAGAACGGCTTTGAGGTTCTCGCAGACGCGGCGCGTCATCTCCTCGATGCCGCCCGAAACCAGCTCACCCGTCGCGGGGTCGATCGGGATCTGCCCCGACGTGAACACAAGGTTCCCGATGATCTTCGCCTGAGAGTACGGTCCTATCGCCTGCGGCGCTTTGTCGGTGTGTACGTTTTCCATAGTTTTTCTCCTTTCGTATCACGAAAAATCGCGGGAAATCCCGCCGTTATCCCAATGTTAATTTGTAATGCTCGTTAATATCTATCTCGCGGACGTCGTGCGGGTTGGTGTTGAATTCCGCGCTCCACTGCGGCGGAACGATGCTCAGCACCTTGTTGAACGGAACGTTCCTCGCGCGGAGAGCCTCGTATTCCTCCTCGGAGAACTGCCCGTAATATTCCGCCATGTCGCCGTCCCTCAGCCACGCGAGGAAGCCCGACATTCTGATTTCCATATCCTCCCAGTCGAGAGTATCCGGCGCGAAGTACATAATGTTCCCGACAAACTCCGGGAACAGCCCGGTGTTGACCGCGAAGATCCCGCCGAAAATATCGTCGCCGAGGATTATAAACCCGCGCCCGCTGCCGAACTTGATGTTAAAAAGGTTTATGTCGCGGTAGTTCGGGTCGCGGTTGCTCCCAAGAAGCCGCACCACGCCGTTTGATATAACTCCGCCGCTCTGCGTTATCAGCAGTCCGAAATTCGTCGAAGCGTCCGCCTGAAAATACTCGGAATTTATCGCGGCAGCCTCCACGTCAACGGGAATTATCTCGACGCTGTTCGCGCCGTTTAAAAGCATCTCCGAAAGCTCCATAAAAGCTCCTTTCAATACCCGCTGTACCGCAGCGGCTTCATATCGGTAAACGTGAAATCGGGCTCCTTGATAAAGAACAGCTTCTGCTTGAACGCAGACTTATCCACACAGACGAAGTTGAACGTTATCAGATAGTAAATCCACAATGGACTATCCCAGCTGCCGTATCTGTCGTTGTAAACTATCCGTCCGCTTTTCCCCTCGGTGAGCGTGAACTTACTCTTTATCCAGCCGCGCGCTTTTTTGTCGGTGTAGAGTATCTCGTAACCGTTTTCGGCGCGTTTTACGAAAATGCGCTCGCCGAAAAAGTCCGGCGCGAATTTCACGGTAAAAAGCGCGTTTTCTCCGAGGATCTTCGTCTTGCAGCTCTTGTGCAGTCCGTCCGGCGCTTGAAACAGCCACGCCTTATTGAACAGTATCTCGTCTGTAATGTCCGCCTTGTCAAACTCTACGGGCAAAAACCGCACTGAACGCCGAACGTTCGCGGCGTTGGCGTTGCGGACTGCCTTTGTATATTCCAGAACTATCTGCTGAACAAACAACATTACGCGTTATCCACGACCTTAAAGCCCGCGTCCTTCAGCGCCTTTCTTATCTCCTCAAGATGCTCGAAGTTGCGCGTTTCAAGCTGAATTCTGAGGAAGCAGCCGTTGACGTTCGCGTTCGCGTCGGCGCGTTCGTGGTGAACGGCGGTCACGTTGCCGCCAAGATCGGCGATGATCTTCGATACGCCGACAAGCTGACCGGGCTTGTCCACAAGCTCGATAGTAAGCAGCGACGCGCGTCCGCTCTTTACAAGACCGCGGCGGATCACGCGGCTCAAGATCGTAACGTCGATATTGCCGCCCGAAACGAGGCAAACCACCTTCTTGCCCTTGACGGGGATCTTATCGAACATGACAGCCGCCACAGAAACCGCGCCCGCGCCCTCGGAGATAAGCTTCTGGTGCTCGATGAGCGAGAGAATAGCGCAGGAGATCTCGTCCTCGGTGACGGTAACGATCTCGTCAACGTACTTTTTCACGAGCTCGAACGTGTTCTCGCCGGGCTCCTTTACCGCGATGCCGTCCGCTATCGTCGCGACGCTGTCAAGGCGCTCTATCTTGCCGTCCTTTATCGAATTGAACATAGACGGCGCGCCCGCCGCCTGTACGCCGTAGACCTTGATCTTCGGGTTGAGCTGCTTTATCGCGAACGCCACGCCCGAGATAAGCCCACCGCCGCCGATAGGCACAACGACCGCGTCCATATCGGGGAGCTGTTCAAGCAGCTCAAGCCCGATAGTCCCCTGCCCCGCGATTACGTTCTCATCGTCAAACGGGTGAATGAACGTATAGCCCTTTTCGTCGCGGAGCTGAAGCGCCTTGTTGTACGCGTCGTCATAAACTCCCGGCACAAGGCAGACCTCCGCGCCGAAGCCCTTTGTCGCCTCGACCTTGGAGATCGGCGCGCCGTCGGGCAGGCAGATAAGAGACTTTATCCCCGCCTTGGTCGCCGCCAGCGCAACGCCCTGCGCGTGGTTCCCCGCGGAGCAGGCGATAACGCCCTTTTTGCGCTCCTCGTCGCTTAAAGTGGAAATCTTGTAATAAGCCCCGCGAACCTTAAACGAGCCCGTAACCTGCAAATTCTCGGTTTTCAGATAAACCTCCGCCTGCTCGTTGATTTTCGGCGCTTTGATAAGGTCGGTGCTTCTGATCACTTCCTTAAGAACGTGCGAAGCCTTGTATATTGTATCTAAAGTTAGCATTTCGTCCTCCAAATTTTCTTGCATTTTTCCCCGCCTTTGGCGGGGAAAAGCAAATATTTTTACAATTGATCGGCAATTCCGTAGATCAGCTTCTCGGACTTTTCCCAGCCGAGGCAGGGGTCGGTTATCGACTTTCCGTATGTACCCTCCTCGATCTTCTGAGCGCCGTCCTCTATGTAGCTTTCGATCATCAAGCCCTTTACAATATGGCGAATCTCTACGGAGTGGCGCATCGAGTGCAGGATCTCATTTGAGATACGCACCTGCTCCAGATACTGCTTGCCGCTGTTAGAGTGGTTTGTATCAACGATAATCGCGGGGTTTTCGAGCTTTTTCTCCATGTACATATCGTAGCAGAGCTTCAGGTCCTCGTAGTGGTAATTCGGGAGCGTCTGACCGTGCTTGTTCTGCGCGCCGCGGAGAATAGCGTGGGTGTAGGGGTTGCCGTCCGAAACGACCTCCCAGCCGCGGTAAATAAACGTATGGCTCACCTGCGCCGCCTGAATTGAGTTGAACATAACCGAAAGCGTTCCCGAAGTCGGGTTTTTCATTCCGACGGGGCACTCCATTCCGCTTGCGACAAGGCGGTGGTGCTGATCCTCAACCGAACGCGCGCCGACTGCCACATAAGAGAGCAGATCGGACAGGTAGCGGTAGTTCTCCGGGTAGAGCATTTCGTCCGCGCAAGTGAGGTGCGTCTCGGCGATAGCCCGCGCGTGGAGCTTGCGAACCTCGATAAGCCCCTGGAGCATATCCTCGCCCTTTGTCGGGTCGGGCTGGTGGATAAGCCCCTTATAGCCCGTGCCGTTCGTGCGGGGCTTGCCCGTGTAAATGCGCGGGATGATCAGTATCTTATCCTTTACCTTCTCCTGCACCTTAGCGAGGCGGTTTACGTAATCCATTACGGAATCCTCGTTGTCCGCCGAGCAGGGTCCGATGATAAGCAAAAACTTATCGCTTTTCCCCTCAAAAACATCGGCGATCTCCTTATCGCGAGCCGCCTTAACGGTCTTGATCTCCTCGCTTATCGGGTGCATTTCCTTTATTTCCTTAGGAATAGGCAGCTTTCTGTTAAACGTCATTGACATAATTTTTTCCTCTCCGGTTCTTTAATGTAATAAAGAGCAAAAGCTCCAAACGTAATTATTATAACATATTTAGACATAATTGTCAAGAGGTTAAAGCAGTAATTAGTTTACCGACGATCAGCAGCTATTCTCCGGCTGATACTTGCTTTTTCCGGCGAAGTATGATATAATGAAATCATAGCAACTAACGAAAGGGAGAGCGTCTATGATTTTGGCAAGCCAAAGCCCGCGGCGAAAGGAGCTGCTCGGGTTTATTACAAGCGACTTCCGCGTTATTCCCGCGGTCGGCGAGGAGAAGGTGCCCGCGGGCGCAAGCCCCGAGGAGACCGTGCTTCTGCTCTCGCGGCAAAAGGCGGAGGAGATTTTCTCGGATCACAAGGGCGAGATAATAATCGCGGCGGACACTATCGTAAGCATCGACGGAGAAATCCTCGGAAAGCCGCGCAACGAGACTCACGCGTTTGAAATGCTGCGTAAGCTCTCGGGGAGGACGCACAGCGTTTTCACGGGGGTGTGCGTGATCTTCGGAGACGGTAAGATTGAAAACTTCGCCAAGGAAACCAAGGTCGAGTTCTACGAGCTTTCCGACGCGGAAATAAACGCCTATATCGCGACGGGCGACCCAATGGACAAGGCGGGCGCTTACGGAATTCAGGAAAAAGGCGCGGCGAATGTCAAGGGAATTGTCGGGGATTTTTATAATGTAATGGGCTTGCCGGTAGGCAAATTGGCGAGAAGCCTGAGGGGGCAGATATGATACTTACGGAATTTCCGTTTGAGTATTTTTCCGACAAGGAGCTGTTTTCAAAGAGGTGGGCAAAGACGCTTTCCGAGCTTTCGGAACGTCGTATTGTCAATATCCTCGGCGTATGGGACGAGCTTGACGGGGAGTGGTTCGACGACGCGCCTATGCTCATTGAATTCGAGCACGGAACGCTTGCTGTAAATGTGCGCTCCGAAAAGTATCTCGCGCTCGCGTGGAACGAGATATTCCCGACCGAAAAGCCGCGCTGGTTTGGCGATGTCCCTCCCATACCCGATTGGCACGAGAACTTATTTTGGCGGGAATATGCTCCGCTTTCGCGGTTCAAGGGCGCGGAAATTCTGGACGTTGAGATTATCGACGGCGAAAACGTACTGAACGGTATGCGCTTTGAAACAGACGTCGGCGGATTTTCAATAATCGACAACGGAGACGTTATCGAGGGTATTCCTCTATAAACAGCGCATTAAAGGCACGTACCGACTAACTGCAACACCTCAACAGCGCAGCAAAGGCGCGTGCCGACTAACTGCAACACCTCAACAGCGACGAAAATTCAAGAAAGAAAGCAGCGCTTTGCACTCGTAGCGAAGCGAAGAGTGCGAAGCGCTGCTTTGCTAGCGCGCGAAACGCGCGGTTCTTGAATTTTAATTAAAATAAGGAGTTAATTATGACAAAGTACAAGTTTTCCACAAAGCAGCACAAGTTCAAGCTGAGCTACAATTCGCCCGTGATACTGACGTTCGCGGCGCTCTGCGCGGTTTCGCTGATACTCGGTTTTATTACGAAAATGGGCTCAACGAAGCTGCTTTTCGTGTGCTACGGGCATGGGAGCCTTTTAAATCCGCTGACTTATCTGCGGCTGTTCACTTATGTTTTCGGGCACGCGAGCTTCGCGCACTTCGCGGGGAATATGATGATGCTGCTTTTGATAGGTCCTATCGTTGAGGAGCGCTACGGAAGCTGGAACCTCACGATCATGATGGGAATAACAGCGGTCGCGGGCGGAATTCTCAACACCCTGTTCTTCGACAAGGGAATTCTCGGCGCTTCGGGAATTGTGTTCCTGCTGATAATCCTCTCGGCGTTCGGGAATATGAAAAAGGGCGAGATCCCGCTGACGCTTATCCTCATCGCGGCGATCTACCTCGGACAGGAGATCTACGCGGGAATTGCCGTCGACGACGATGTTTCCCACTTCGGGCACCTCTGCGGAGGAGTTTCGGGGCTCGGCTTCGGGATATGGTTCCATAAGAAGAAGTTTGAAATGCAAGGGTACTAGAGGCAAGAAGCAAGAAGCGGGGGGTGTGATATGGTGATTGATCTCGGAACAGACGAACATTTAACGGCGGCAGGTTGGATTTTCTTTATTGTTCTGATAGCGATCGCGGCAGTTGCTGTTATCGGTCCGATTGTGACGGTTATCAATTGGCACAGGGAAAAGGACGGCAAGGTCTCGAAGGGCAAGGTGCGGAATATCATCATCGTGAACAAGCGCGAGATCGACCACGATTTCTACTCCGAAGGCTATCGCGCGTCGCTCTACGCGCGCTCCGAGCCGACAGGCAGACCCGACGGCATTTTTACTGTCTATTATACACAACTGAAGCTGCCGACGACTTAA
>JAIDPG010000247.1 GCA_029062865.1 Oscillospiraceae bacterium | reverse complement strand
TAGGTATCACTCCTTGTGAAGTATTAGTGGGAAAACCTGTGTAAATGCAGATTTATTTTTCTCGTTTTCCCCGCCTGCGGCGGGAAAAACGAAGAGGCGTTATTATTCCCTGAATGCGTCCAGCGCCTCATAATTCTTGTAGACGGAATAATACGCGCTGCAAAAATGCTGAACGTCGTCAATTCGTATTCTGTAATCATCGTGCCGGATGAAGAACGCCCCGAGTGTGCTTTGCGGATTTGGGAAATACATCGCGTATTCGGGATAGCAATAGCCGTTCAGCATATGATCGGCACGGTAAAAAATAACGTCGGCAAGCGCCTTTTCGTCGAAGCTTTCAAGTTCAGAGCACCTCAGCCTGTCGCGCTTTATTCGTTCAAAAAGCTCGAACGACACGCATAAAAGCTCGAGATACGTGTGATAAGTTGTGGGCTGGTTTTTGATTTTCTCAAGATTAGCCCGCGCGTTTCTCACCCCGAAGTTCAGATACTTTTCGAGCGGCATGTGCTTTGTAAGCTCGTTTATCGAGTACGCGACCCAGTGGTCGGCGTACTGCTCGTATTTTTTCTTGATAAATCTATCCGCCGCGCTTTGCGCCACTTCAAGAAAGCGCCTGTCCTTCGTTATTCCGTAAAGCCTGCTAAGTGCGAAAACCGCCTCTCCGTCGTAGTAGATCGTTCTGAACCTGTCTCGCGGCGCGAGCGACGGATATTTCAGCACGTGGAAAAAGCTGCCGTCGCGCTCGTCAAACAGCTCCAGAATACCGTTTCCGAGCTCTTTTACGATCTTCACGTATTTATCGTTTTTGAAAACGTCCATATACTCCGTCAGAACGATAATCGCGATAGCGTTTCCGCCGATTTTTACCTCATTGTTCGTTTCCTCAAAAACATACAGAACATTGTTCTCAAAATTACTTGGGTATTTGTACTTCATATTGCGGATAAGAAAGCCGACCGCGCTTTCTGCCTGCTCTTTTATGAAGTTGTCGCCCGTCAGTCGATATGAGCACAACAGGCTCCAGACCGACGACGCGTGCCGGAGGATATTGTAGCCGCCTATTCTCCGCATCGCCGCAGGATAAACGCCGTAGTCGAACTTTCCGTCAAGCCCTATCTGCATCGCAAGATAATCCGCGGAGGTCGTTATAACGCGGAACGCGGTTTCCTTGTCGAATTTTTCAAGAATCCGCCGTCCGCAGTTTTTCCCGTCGGAATACAACTCGTAAACCGCGTTCTTCTCATCGCAGAACGCGCTTTTGCACGTGAAAACCATTATATTTTCGGGAAGCGCGTCAAGCGTTTCCAGATCGTTCTCGGCTAGGAATTTGTTGAGCTTTTTAAGGCTTATCGTACCCTTTTTGTAATCGATAAGCCCGCACACATTAAGCTCCGCCTCGATCAAAGCGCGGTCAAGCGTTTCATCAAACGAAATTCCCTTGCGAAAAAACTTCGCGTAGCCTTTATGGAGCGCACTAAGCGTATTGAAAAGAGACGCGCGCTCGACCTTTGTCG
>JAIDPG010000246.1 GCA_029062865.1 Oscillospiraceae bacterium | reverse complement strand
CTCCCTACTTTCCCCCTTTGCCCGCTTTTTCTCGTTGATTAAATTATCAACGTTGTTGGGCTCGGTTAGTGGTGGTGAAATTTCGTCTTTTGAGGGTTTTGCGATTTTTAGGGGCTGTTCCAACGGCAACGCGCTCACGTTCGTGCGCAGTTTTGTCAAAGGTATGTTTTCGCAGCGTTCACTGTTGGTGGCGCGGTCATCGCGATCGTTTGCTGCAACATCACAAAACCGCGCTTCGCGCGGACTGCACGATTCGTGAAATTTTTAAAATAAAGATTTTTTTGCAAAAACCCCTTGACAAGCACACATCAATGTAGTATAATATTATAGTATGAGTATCTGCAAGGGGGAATTGTGTCCTTTTGCAAAAGATAACAGAATATATTGTGTAGGAGGAAAAAGAAATGAAAAGAACATATCAGCCCAAGAAGCTCCAGAGAAAGCATGAGCACGGCTTTATGAAGAGAATGGCAACGAAGAACGGCAGAAAGGTTCTCGCGCGCCGCAGAGCAAAGGGCAGAAAAAGACTTTCTCACTAAATAGATGACAGAGCCGAGTAAAATTAAGCATAAGCTTAAAAAACGGTATATTGTTATCAAAAGCAACCGCGATTTCTCTTATTTGTTCAGAAAAGGCGATTCCACGGTGAATTACGCGTTCGTGTGCTATATGAAGCCGCGAAGAGCGGGGAAAAACCGTTTGGGAGTCGTTTCGGGGAAAAAGGTCGGAAACGCGGTGAAGCGCAATCGGTCGAGGCGGATTATACGCGAGGCGTTCCGCCTTTTCGAGCCGATTATGAAGGAGAAAACCGACAAGCGATACGACTTTGTGTTTGTCGCGAGGGCAAAAACGCCAACGCTTAAAACGCAGCAGGTTTTAAGCCTGATGAAAAAGAACATCTTGCCGAAATTGCAATAAAGTATATTCAGATGAAGTATATTTTTTTGGGAATAATCAAGCTGTACAAGCTCACGCTGTCAAAGATCCTGCCGCCGTGCTGCCGCTTTTACCCGACCTGTTCCGAGTATGGTATGACTGCCATTCGGCGATTTGGGGCGGTGCGAGGCGGTTATTTGACATTATGGAGGATTTTTCGGTGCACACCGCTGTTTAAGGGCGGGGTCGACCCGGTCCCGGAGGAGTTCACATTCCGACCCGAAAGGCTTACGGTCGACAGACCCATAGACAGAGCGGCAAACTGCGCGAAGTGCTATATAGAGAGAAGACAAAAGCGAAGCGTTTAAATCAAGTGTAGACAAAACGAAAGGGTGTTAAAAATTCAGTTCCTGTATACATTGCCCGGCTATCCGCTCGGGTGGTTATTCTATTTTATATATAATTTCCTTTGCTCGAACGTCGGCATCGCGATAATTATCTTTACGCTGATAGTAAAGCTGGCTACCCTGCCGCTTACTATAAAACAGCAGAAAACCCAGGCGAAATCCGCTATTTTCGCGCCGAAGGTTCAGGAGATCCAGAGAAAATACGCGAATAACAGAGAAAAGCAGCAAGAGGAGATAATGAAGCTCCAGCAGCAGGGCTATAAGCCTATGGGCGGCTGCGGCTCGATGCTGCTTACCATGCTTATCCTGTTCGGCGTCATCGACGTTGTGTATAAGCCGCTGACGCACCTTGAGCATATGAATTCCTCGAAGATCTCTTCGTTTGTCGAGGAGTCGTATAACGTAGAGCTCACCGCGTTTATCGTCGAGGAGGTCGCTAAAACCGACAGCGAGGTTGGGGCGCTCAACGAAAGCGCGCTGAAAAAGCACCAAAGCATTGTTACTGACGCGGCAAAGCTCGTCGGCTACTATAACGAGCATTGCGTCGAGAAGGACGAGGACAAAGTAAACGTTGACGTGTTCAAGGAGCTTAACCCCGATAATGTCAAGATCGTCAAGGCGGCGATGAAGCAGGTTATGCTCGACGAGTACGCCGAGAATGATAAGCTGTCGTATTTCAACGAGACGGCTTTCTACACGCTTTCCAAGGACGAAAACAGCGAAATGGCGGCTCTTGAAACCGACGAGGAAAAGGAAGCGTACCGCGCGGAGCACGCATTGTCCACATATTTCCAAACGGCGATTACCACCGCGAGAAATCACTTCGGAGCGTATAAAATCGCGAGCGAGGACAGCGTGACGTTCCAGGCGACGGCTTCTATGCAGCGCGAGCTGTACGCGCTTGACAGGTTCGGCACGGTTACGGATAAGGGCTTCGACTGCGCCGAGGCGTATAACGAGGCGGTTCTCCGCCCCGAGCTCAAAGCCGAGCTCCACGAGCTTTACGACAACCTGAACTTTGTCGGGATAAAACTCGGACAAGTGCCGAAGGAGCATATGGGCTTCCCGATGCTTCTGATACCGATAATCTCGTTCATATTGTCGTTTGCGCAGACGTTTATCACAAACAAGCTCACGCAGAAAAACAACCCCGAGCAGGCTGCGGCAATGAACATGGGTCCGATGAAGATCATGATGTACATCATGCCGCTGTTCTCCGTGTGGATCGCGTTCACCGTTCCAGCGGGCGCGGGCTTCTATTGGTCGGTGAACTACGCGTTCAGCATAATCCAGACGCTGGTTCTCAATACGCTGTACAATCCCGCGGTATTAAGAGAAAAAGCCGCCGCGGAGTGGGAGGAGCAGCATAAGTCCGAAAAGGCTGCCAAGAAGAATATAGATGTTGAAGCCGTTAAGGTCGTCGACGAGTACGGAAACGAGGAAACGCTCACCCAGAAGGAAATCAATCGCCGCAAGCTCGCTGCCGCGAGAAAAGCGCAGGCGGAAAAGTACGGCGAGGTATATCACGACGAGGACGATTAGTTGTTTTAGTTGTCAGAGAATAGTAGTTAGTAACCGGTTACTTGAGCGGGTAAGATTCTTGATTCCCATAACCGGCAACAAGCAACTGTTAAACTAGAAAATCCGGAGGATTGAACTATATGGAAAAAGAATTCAGCGCGAAAACCGTCAACGAGGCAAAGGCTCTCGCGGCGGCGGAATTCGGCGCGGACATTGACGAGATCGAGTTTGACATTCTCGAGCAGCCGCGGAAAACTCTTTTCGGCGGGCTGAAGGGCGAGGCGCGCGTCAAGGCGTTCTACGAGAAGCCCGAAGCTGCCCCCGAAGCGCCGAAGGCAATTATCGAAGATGACGACGAGGAAGAAGCCGCAGTTGAAAGCGCCGCTTCTATCGCTTCCGATGACGACGAGGACTACGAAGAAGGCGGACTTCCCGAGGACTTTGACGTAAACAGCAGCATAAAGGTTCAGACGGCTATCAAGTATCTGACGGACGTGTTCCACGCGCTGGGGCTTGAGAACTTCAAAATCACGCCGATAAAGCGCCGCGGGAACGTTGTGCTCGACATAAGCGGCGATAAGCTGGGTGTGGTCATCGGCAAGCGCGGCGAGACGCTCGACAGCCTGCAGTATCTGACAATACTCGCGTCCAACCGCTCCGAGGAGAGCTTCTGCCGTCTTTCGCTTGACTGCAACGGCTATCGCGACAAGAGAAACGAGGCGCTGGAGGCTCTTGCGAAAAAGACGAGCGCGAAGGTGATCAAGCAGGGCAGAAAGATAGCGCTCGAGCCGATGAACCCGTATGAGCGCAGAATAATTCACAGCTGCGTCGCGGAGATAGAGGGTGTATCAAGCCGCTCGACGGGCACGGAGCCCTACAGAAAGGTAGTAATCTACGCGGACAGACCGAAGTATGACAACCGTGACAATCGCCGCAGGAGATCGAGCGGCGGCAGTGGCGCTGGCGCGAGAAATTACCGTCAAAGCGGCGGATTCTCCACGAGCTTCGAGCGCGAGTACAAGCGCAAGCAGTACCAGCCCGACGAAAACGCCGACGCGGGAGAGTTCTCCAAGGAGACGGTAGACGCGGAGAGAAACGCGACGCTTTACGGGAAAATTGATTTGTGAGCTTAGTTGACAAAAATCCCCCACTGAGGTGGGGGATTTTTTATTTGTGTTTGATAGTCTCCGCAAACAGCGCGACAAGCTTTTCGGCTTGTTCCTTATGGTAGGGCGAGAGTGCCGCGAGCATTGTGTTGATGCGCTCGTTTTCTGAATACTCGGTGCCGTTGACGATAAAGTCTGTTGTAACATCAAGCGCGGCGGCAATTCGGCGGAGAGTCGCGACGGTCATCGACTTCCGCCCGCGTTCTATATCTGCCAGAAACTGCACCGAAATATCCGCAAGCTCCGAGAGCCTTTCCCTTGTATATCCGCGCTGCTTTCGCGTGGCCTCGATACGCTTTCCTACATCGTTGCTTTCGTTGTTCATTAAAACTCCTCCTTTAGATATAGTATAACTCATTCGGTAGAAGTAAAAAATCATCAATAGATATTGACAAATAATAACTATTGTGGTATAATGGTGTTGAGGCAGAAAATAGCCTCAAAACTTTTTACATTTTACGGAGGGAATGATTTTATGAAAAAACTAATGGTATTGTTATTGTGCTTAAGCATTATTTTTTGTTTATCGGCTTGCAGCGATTCGGAAAGTGGAGGTAATCCAAATGGATTGTCTAATACTCAAAGCACAAAAATGATAAAAAAGTTTTCGGACGAAGCGGAGCTTAAAAAGTACGCACAAAGTTTTTGGCTATGTGAGAAGAAAACTAATGATCAAACGACGTTTAAAATATGTTATTTCATTGATGAGGCCGGTTTGAGTTGGAATTTTACATATTCGTCGGCTGAAACACTGGAGGATTGCATAAAAAACGTATTGAAGAGTGGAGAAGAACAGGGGCAATCCTTTAGATCCTCAATAAAGTTCCTTGGTTCAGGATCAAACGGGGACGGGCTTGAGTTCAATGAGTTTGATATTGAATACGATGTAAAGAATGGCAAAATTATTTCGAAAAATCAAACCTATGGAACGTTTCTGAATGACGGCACATTAAAATGTGAAGGCGACATTTATAAAAACGATAATGAACTATTCAAACAATTCAACTCTGCTTTTTTGATGGCGAAGAGTGCGCTTTTCGAAGATAAATACGGTGAACTTGCCTTATATAAAGATGTAAAATATGATCCTATTAGATATCTTGGAAGAAAATTTCTGTTAACGGGTACAGCAGAGCTTAGTGACTATTTTAACTATGATTACCGTGACTTTGAAGTCGTATATTTCTGTATTTGCGTTACGCCTGACGGGGGAAGCTTTTCGGATAGATGGTATATTTATTGTGACAGATATAAATACGCTGAGCTGCTTGAGGAGTTAAAAAGCGGATCGAAACATATGATGTTGATATGCAACAGTTATTTTCCCGATTCCTTAAAAGAGGAAATGGCTGATTTAGTTGAATATTGCTATTAAAAATTCCAGTATAACAGAAAGGGGGTACAAAAATGCGTTGGGAAGTTTCTTTTAACACTAATGAGAAGGCGTTGCAAAAAATTGTTGTTGAAGCAAATAGTTCTGAAGAGGCTAAAAGAAAAGTCGAGGCTATTGCCAAGACACAAAGCAAATCAACATGTTTTCATATTAGTTTTAACGGAGTACGAGTAATAAAATAATTTCTATACGGTTGGCTTGTTATCCGTTATAGCAATCAAAATTAAAAAGTGGTTTTATGAAATATTTTCGCGCCCCGAACTTCGGGGCGCGTTTTGTTTCCCCCTTGATTTTTCGGAGAGAATATGTTATAATAGGAACGTGACTACATTATATGATCGCGGGGCGCGAGAGCGTCATGAGGAAAGTCCGAGCATCACAGAGCAGGATAGCTG
>JAIDPG010000245.1 GCA_029062865.1 Oscillospiraceae bacterium | reverse complement strand
GTATCGATGATCCATTCCGTGGACAGTCCTAAGCTTGCGGAGGAAATAAACCGCAGGGCAGGGCAGCACGGGTTGGTGATGGATATACTCACCGAGATAAACATAGGTGAGGAGGAGACAAAAAGCGGAATTTCCGCAAAGAGCGCCGAGGATTTTTGCAAAAAGCTCGGCGAGCTTGAAAACATCAGGCTTCGCGGTCTGATGTGCATCCCGCCGCCGGGGTGCGACGAAAGCGTTTTCGCAGAGATGCAGGCGCTTTTCGAGAAAATAAGGTCGGGGCTTCCACAAACAGAAAACACGAGCTTCGACACGCTTTCGATGGGAATGTCGGAGGATTACGAAACGGCGGTAAAATATGGGGCTACAATTGTCCGGATCGGCTCTGCGCTGTTCGGACGTAGAAAAAACAACAATATATAATTGGGAGGAAATTAAAATGGCAAACTTTTTCAAGAACCTTTTTGGGGCAGGGGACGAAAACGAGGGATTTATCGATTACGGTGAAAGCTACGACACCTCTTCGTCGGCGGTAACACAGGAGGAAGCGGACTACGGCTACGGCGGCACCGATTTTTCGAGCTACGGCTCGTCGAAAATCATCAGCATGCACAGCGGTGATATCCCCAAGCTGTACGTTATGAAGCCCGCTGGCTATGACGAGGTTATGAACGGCGCTGTTGATATGCTTCGCGAGGGAACCATCATCTTCCTCAACCTCAACGGCATCGACAAGGAGGTTGGCACTCGCATCGTTGACTTTATGACGGGCGTTGCGGCGGCTTTTGAGGGACGCATCAAGAAGGTTGACACCTGCTGCTATGCTGTCGCTCCGAAGAACGTTGAGTGGCTTAACACTATTGACGACTGATTTTCAACAACAGGTCTTATTGTGAGCTTTGAATTTCTGAATGACGACGAGCGTTTTCTGTCCGCTCATATAACCGACCTTGCGGAGATCAGCCGCAGGACGGGCGTGCCGCGGTTTTCGCGCTTTTTGAACGAGCGCGAGATGATAGTCGCGAAGCAGGCGGCGCGGGCAGTAAACGCAGATCCGATTTTTTACGGAGGTTACGACGGCGCGGCGAGGACGATATGCGGTTTTTTCGAGGATACCTACGCCGAGGAATTGCCGACAGAGAGCAAGCTGGAGCTGTTTCCGCTTCGGGCTGTCACGTTTTCTTTCAGAAATTGCGATAAGCTTTCGCACCGCGATTTTTTGGGTGCGATCCTCAACTTGGGATTGGAACGCTCGGTCCTGGGCGACATTCCCGTGGCGGAGGATCACGCGGTGGTGTTTTGCTTTGAGACGGCGGCGCAGTCCGTGCTTGATCTGACAAAGATCGGGCGGGTGGGCGTAAAGACCGAACAGGGCATTACAAAGGAGCTTCCCAAAGCAAAGTTTGAAACGCTTGACAGAACGGTTTCATCGTTGAGATTAGATCGTCTCGTCGCGGCGTGCGCTAATCTATCCGGTGACAGATCCGCTTCCCTCATTAAATCGGGACAAGTTCAAGCGGATTTTTCGGTGTGTCTTAATGTAAGCAGTATTGTGAAAGAAAACACCGTGCTCTCAATTCGCGGGCACGGAAGGTTCAGATTAAAGGAAATTGTTGGAGAAACAAAGAAGGGCAAGATCCGTGTTGTAATCGAAAAATATGCGTAAATCTGCGCTTTGCAATGTCGAAAAAGGCACAAGATTGCCGAAGCGCGCTGAAACGCTTAAATATTTGGCGGCTTATGCCGAAACAAGAAAAGTGCCAAACAGAGCCGAAACAGAAATTGAAAGGGACAAATGTGATGAATGCTAAGGAAATTCTTAATCAGCAGTTTACTAAGGTAAAAATTGGCGGATACAAGCTTGAGGAGGTCGACGA
>JAIDPG010000244.1 GCA_029062865.1 Oscillospiraceae bacterium | reverse complement strand
CGTTTTTCTACGTGCCGACGCTTCTGTTCGCGACGATCTTCCAGGCGATGGACAACTTCCTGTCGAGCATTTACGAGGCGGCTCGTAAAACCTCCCACGCGATGATTTCCTCGACGATAGGGGCAGCGGCGAACGTACTTCTGAACCTCATACTTATCCCGATACCGCAGCTTGGCATAGAGGGCGCGGCGATAGCGACCTTGGCGAGCTATGTTATCGTTTTCATCTACCGAATAATCGATACGAAAAAGTATCTTTATATGACGATCTACTGGGTGAAGCTCGCGGCGAATTTGATTTTGCTTGGCGGCATGGCGGCTTCGGTTATGTTTTTGGAATACGGCGCGCTGCAGAATATCATTAACGCGGTGCTGTTCTTGATCGTCGCGGCGATAAACTTCAAGTGCTGCGTGCAGTCGGTCAACGCGGTGTTGAACAAAAAGCTCGGCAAGAGCGAGCAGTAAGTGCACATTTCCCTCGCTTCGTGAGAAAAATGTGCACTTACTGGGCGACCTAAGGAAAAAAAAACCAAAAACGAGGTAGTTTATGAAACAATTTCTTGAAATAGCAAAAATAGTCGCGACGCAGGGAATCCGAGGTGAGGTTCGCTGTCAATATTACTGCGACGCGCCCGAGGTGCTTTGCGAGTTCGACGAGCTGTATTTCGACAAGGGGGAAACGCCCGTGAAGATAATCCGCGCGTTCCCGCACAAAAACCTCGTTGTGATGAAGCTCGACGGCGTGAGCTCGGTTGAGGACGCGCAGAGGCTCGTCGGGAAGATCCTGTATCTCGACCGCGACGACGCGGAGCTCCCGGAGGAGACTTACTTTATTCAGGACATCATCGGGCTGGAGGTCAAAAACGCGGAGACCGGCGAGGTTTACGGAAAGGTCTCGGAGGTCTACCAAAACGGCGCGGCGGACGTTTACTCAATAAAAAACGACGACGGCACGGAGCTGATGTTCCCGTACATCGATGAGGTTGTGAAGAAAATCGACGTCGAGGGCGGGGAGATCTTGATTACGCCGCTGAACGGCTTGTTTGAGCTTGAGGAATAAAAATGAGAATTGATATTGCGACGCTTTTCCCCGCGATGTGCGACGCGGTGCTGAATACGAGCGTTCTCGGGCGCGGGATTAAAAACGGCTTTATAGAGATACACACGCATGATATTCGCTTGTATACCGAGGACAAGCACAAAAACGTCGACGACAAGCCCTACGGCGGCGGCACGGGGCTTGTGATGCAGGCGCAGCCGATATACGACTGCGTACAGGCGATAAAGGCGCAGCACAAAGCGCCTCCGCGGGTGATCTACCTTTCCCCGCAGGGGGAAACGCTGACGCAGGGCAAGGTGCGCGAGCTGGCTTTGGAAGAGGGCTTGATTCTGCTTTGCGGGCACTACGAGGGCGTGGACTGCCGCGTTCTTGAGGAGCTGAACGCCGAGGAGCTTTCGGTCGGGGATTACGTCCTAACGGGCGGGGAGCTACCCGCGCTGATAGTCTGCGACGCGGTGGCAAGGTTGCAGGATGGCGTGCTCCCGAACGAGGACGCGTACTCTATCGAGAGCCACTACAACGGGCTTCTGGAGTTCCCACAGTACTCCCGCCCCGAGGTCTGGAGAGGTCGCGCCGTGCCGGAGGTGCTGCTTTGCGGGGATCACAAAAAGGTCACGGAGTGGCAAATGGAGCAGGCGCTCGAAATAACACGTCAAAAACGCCCCGATATGTACGAGAAGTATCTTCAAGACCACGCGGAGGAGTTCGCGGAGAAAGCCGCCCGCGAGGCGAAGCGCGCCGAGCGGCGGCGCAGGCGTGAGGAAAAGAAACGACGCGAGGACGATCAATGAACGTAACAATACCAAAAATCGGCGCTGCGATAGTAACAATAACGGTTTTTCTTTTCGCGGTATTCTTACTTGCGGACTTTTCCGCCGGGCAGTATTTTGTCTGCTCGCTTCTGCCCTTGGGATATATAATGATGTCCGCGGGCTTTCAGCACGAAAGCGAAGCCGACAGGCGAGTTTCCGCGAATATCGGAATGGTTTTCGCGGCGGTGTATGCGGTGTTGGTGCTGTTGGTCTACTTTTCGCAGCTCGCTTTTGTGCGCTTTGGGAGCCTCACCGAACAGGCGGAGCGCGTGCTGTCCTTCATTCCGGGCAGCCTTACGTTCGGCTACGACCTGCTCGGTTATGGAATGATGTCGCTTTCCACGTTCTTTACGGGTCTGTCGATGAAGCCGAGGAGCAAGCCCGACAAGTGGCTCAGATACCTTATGATGATACACGTCGTTTTCTTCCTCGGGTGCTTCTATATGCCGATAACGGGCGTTTTCTCGACAGCCTCCGCCTCGGACAACGTCGGCGG
>JAIDPG010000243.1 GCA_029062865.1 Oscillospiraceae bacterium | reverse complement strand
TGGAAGACGATCTTTATCATCGTGCTCGGACTTATCGCGTTCTGCGTCGGCACGGCGTGCGGCGTTCTGCTCGGCAAGCTGATGTACGTGATCTCGGGCAAGAAGATAAATCCGCTTATCGGCTCGGCGGGCGTTTCCGCGGTTCCCATGGCGGCGCGTGTTTCGCAGAAAGAGGGCGCGAAAACCAACCCCTCGAACTTCCTGCTTATGCACGCAATGGGACCGAACGTTGCCGGAGTTATCGGCTCGGCGGTCGCGGCGGGTGTGCTGCTGTCCGTTCTGGGTTAAACAAAAAATATATTCCCCCGTTTCCCGCGGGGGAATTACTGTAAGAAAGGAATTGTTATGAGAACTATCACAGTAAAGGGCGTTGGCACGGCGAGCACGCCGCCCGATCTTACCGTTATCTCGCTCCATATCGCAGAAAAGGCGCGGGAGTACGTCGATTCGGTAAACGGCGCGAACGAGCGCATCGAAAAGCTGCAAAAGGCGATAGCGGCGGTCGGGTTCGCTAAAGAGGATTTGAAAACGCTTTCCTTCAACGCGCGGACAAACTATGAAAACTACCGCGACGAGAACGGCACCTACAAGCAGCGGTTCGCAGGGTACGCGTGCGAGTATTATCTCAAGCTCTCAATGGATTTCGATAACAAGCGGCTCTCCGAAACTCTTGAGGCGATCGCGAACAGCGGCGCGAACGCCGAACAGTCGATAGAGTTTACGGTCAAAGAGCCCGAAAAGGTCAGCGCACGGCTTCTTAAAGCGGCAACGGAAAACGCCCGCGAGAAAGCCGAGGTGCTTTGCGCTGCTTCCGGAGTTACGCTCGGGGAGCTGGTCAACATCGACTACAACTGGAGAAATATTACGATACATTCTGCGAGTGTTTATTCGGAGCAGTTCCGCGGTATGGACGACGGCGCTCCTGCGGCGGCAATGCCGGAGTTCGAGCCGGACGATATAAAGTCCAGCGACACCGCGACGTTCGTCTGGGAGATAAAGTAATGCGTATTTACAGACCCGGCGCAGGCTCGCTGGCGTTTCCTTTGGGAATAATAATATACTCAACGTATAAATTGGTTCATTTTTCTCGGTATGGAATGGGATTGAACTCGGGATTTCCTGTTTCGTGGAGCTTCGCGGCGGCGATAGTTTTCGGCGGCGTTCTGCCGATCATTCTAACATACACACTGAAGATCGACACGCGCGAATACTTCCTCCCGCGAATAATTCTCTACGTCTGCACGATAGCCGCGATAGCGCTTCCGCAGGAGTTTGTCTCGATACCGCAGGGCGGCTTTATGCTGATGAGCGCGGTCTCGTCCGCGATGACGCTGCTCTACTTCTACAAGTTCCGCCCGACGCGCTTTAAGGAATGGTGCGTCATCGCCATCTCCACGCCGCAGATCTATATGATGATTTATTACCTGCTGTTGAGTAAAGCGCAGTTGACGATTTACAATTAAAAACTCCCCCGTTTCCGGGGGAGTTTTGTGTTTTACAGAAGAATTCTTTCGTCGCAGTATTCGCAGATCAGAAAATCTCCGTGGTTTATGTAGCTTTTCGGGAGATATTTCTCGGTTTGAGTAATGCATTTCGGGTTGGAGCAGGTTACGCTGTTGTGAATTTCTCCCGTGAGCAACGGCTTTACTTTCGGCTTTTTCGTCAAGGTGTAGAGAATCAGCGCCATTCTGACGTACATTCCGTTATTCGCCTGGCGGAAGTACGCGGCGCGGGGGTCATCGTCGACGGCGACCTCTATCTCGTTGACGCGCGGCAGCGGGTGCATAACTATCATGTCCTTGCGCGCGTATTCCATTTTCGCTTTCGTCAGGCAATAAACGTCGCGCTGCTTGAGATACTCGTCCTCGCTGTCAAAGCGCTCGCGCTGAATTCGCGTCATATACAGCATATCGAGTGATCTTATCGCCTCGTCTATCGTTCTCACCTCGGTGAACTCCGCTCCCCTGCCCTTGATAACGTCCTTGATATAACCCGGCAGAGCAAGCGCGGGGGTTGAGATAAGCACGAATTTGTTGTTCGGGAAGCAGGAGAGCGCCTTTACAAGCGAGTGCACCGTCCGCCCGTATTTCAAGTCGCCGCAAAGCCCAACGGTGAGGTTGTCCAGCCGCCCGAGCTCGCATTTCAGCGTGAGCAGGTCGGTGAGCGTCTGCGTCGGGTGGAGATGCCCGCCGTCACCTGCGTTTATCACGTGGCAGTCCGCGCAGAGCGCCGCCGCCTTCGCCGAGCCCTCCTGTGTGTGCCGCATTACGAGAATGTCCGAATAGGTGCTGACGATCTTTATCGTGTCCTTAAGGTTTTCGCCCTTGGCGACGGAGGAGTTGCTTGGGTTATCGAACCCGATAAGCGAGCCGCCCAGCCGCAGCATCGCGGACTGAAAGCTCATCTGAGTGCGCGTTGAGGGCTCATAGAACAGCGTCGCCATAATTTTGCCCTTGCAGGCGTCGCCGTACTCCTCCGGGTGCGCCTTGATCTTCTCCCCGAGCGCGATTATCTCGTTCCATTGCGGGACGGTGTAATCGTCCAAATCTATTAGATTATTATAGTTGTTCATAGTTTATTCACCTCATAAATCTATTATAGCAGATTTGGTCGAAAAAAGCAATAGAGAATTTAGAGGCAAGAGGTTAGAGTGCGGCGGAGGAAAACAGCGGCTTGTTGTTGAAAATTATACGCAATTCATATCGGTGAACAGTACAGAAATCTAGCATCTGTTTTGTGCAAACAACCAAAAAGTTTGCATTTCACGCAGGATTTTGACATCTTGCGCAACAGACAAAAAAACTATTGACAACCGATATTGAAAGTGCTATACTGATGTAAATAAAAAAAGTGGGCGATGAGGCAATAAATTAAACAACACATAGTTTTTTTCACAGTATCGGAGGTAATTTATGAAGAAAGTTTTAAAAAAGTTCAAGGGTATTCTTCTGGTAGGCTTGATGGCGGCGTTGCTTTCAACGTCCGCATACGGTTAGGAGGTTTCCGATGATCTCGGTGATCAATCGGAAGAGACGACCGATTACGGCATGTATTCATACTGCGTGGCTACCGGCGAGGTTGAGTATATCCCGCCTGCGGAGACCGAAACGTATTCGGATGAGACAGGGGGCTTTTCGCCGGGGTATAATCCATATGCGGGTGAAGATTACAACGGTGAAGACCTTGTTGAGCCGTATTATTTAGACCATGGAAGAACACTTGTGGAATATCCTTATAACAATGAGATGTGTCGTAATACCGTGTATATTCAAACCACATACACGGATAGTAAAACAGGTATAAAATTTATAAGTAATGGTACGGGATTTATGATTGGTCCAAATGCCGTTGCGACTGCGGGTCATATCGTGTATAAGAGAGGAGAACCCGACGGAGATTTTTTTGTTGGAAATGCAACGGTTGTTCCTGCTCACAATGCAGGTGCTAATTCACATCCTTACGGAGCTGCTCATGCAACCTATTTTTACTGTGGCGGCGGTTGGGCATATAACGGGGATTATTCGGACGATTGGGGAATAATTGAATTGGATACAAATATCGGAAACAAAACCGGATGGTTGGGACTTCAATGGCAAAAATCATACAAGTCTGGAACAAGTGTACGTGAAAATGGATACCCTGCAGAGGTTAATGGACAAATCAATAAATCTCCTATTACAGGAGATCGGGATCAATATATAAGATATGGAACTGTTAAATCGTCATCCAAAACCAATATGCTTGAAAGCACTGATATGTTTGCATCAAGCGGAGACAGCGGTGGACCTTGTTACATATATTCCAGTGACGCCGGATACACCGCAATAGGGATAGCTTCTTATGTAGACGCTGTCGAGATTGAAGAAAATGAAGTGAAAGATATTAATTCGGTTATGTTTCGAACAATAGACAAATCCCTTTTTGAGAAGCTTGTGAAATATCGCACTTCGACACTTTAAGGAGCAACTCATGCTTAAAATAAAACTTGCAGTTGTTTTATGCGCATTGCTTTTACTGATAGCGGGCTGCGCTGCCAAGGACGATTTCGCGGACTATTCGGTCACCGAGCACCCTCAGATAGAATATTTATCAGCCGAAACGGAGTTTGCCGAATATGACGGCAACGCCGAAGCTATATACGTGTTTTTAACAAATGACAGAGATGAATATTTCCATTTTGACTACTATTGGTGGCTTGAAAAAGAGGTTGACGGCGAGTGGAGGGCTATCCGATTTATCCAAGACAGAGCGTTAGATCTTGTAGATTACAGTATGCCGCGCGGCACCGTATCAATTTGGTGTGAGCTAAAGGATAATGTTAAGCAGCCGCTGTTGCCGGGGCATTATCGCCTTTGGGTCGGAGGAGATCACGGCAGAGTTTCTGCCGAGTTTGACGTAAAATAAAAATTTTGGGAGCGGTCAAGTGCCGCTCCTATCTTCTTCCACAAGCAGCCGAATGGCGCGCGATGAAACTGATGATTGGTTATCGGCAGTCTGTTTTCGTCAAAAAATCACAAAAATTTTGTATTACCCCTTGAAAAATTTGACAAGATGTTGTATAATATAATTGTATGGTTAGCAAGTTCGGGAGGATTCCGAATTTCGCGGCTAAATTTGAACAAAGGAGAAAGATTTATGACTTATTCTCACGAAGTAAACGCTATGTGTCCCGTTGCACAGGGCGTTGCTCACGGCTGCGCTCCTATCCCCGAGGAAGCAAAGTGGGTAAAGGCAAAGGAAGTTAAGGACATTTCGGGATTTACCCACGGCGTGGGCTGGTGCGCTCCGCAGCAGGGCGCTTGCAAGCTCTCGCTGAACGTAAAGGACGGCGTTATCCAGGAGGCTCTGGTTGAGACGCTCGGCTGCTCCGGTATGACGCACTCGGCGGCTATGGCGGCGGAGATCCTCCCCGGCAGAACCATTCTCGAGGCGCTCAACACCGACCTCGTTTGCGACGCTATCAACACGGCAATGCGCGAGCTGTTCCTCCAGATAGTTTACGGACGTTCGCAGAGCGCGTTCTCCGAAGACGGACTGCCTATCGGCGCGGGTCTTGAGGACCTCGGCAAGGGCTTGCGTTCTCAGATCGGCACGATGTTCGGCACTCTCGCAAAGGGACCGCGCTATCTTGAAATGACCGACGGTTATGTTACCGACCTTGCTTTGAATGAGGATAACGAGATCATCGGCTATAAGTTTGTAAACTTCGGCAAGATGATGGACTTCATCAAGGCGGGCGATGACGCGAACACGGCTCTTGAAAAGGCTAAGGGACAATACGGAAGAGTTGCGGACGCTGTTAAGTTCATCGACCCGAGAAAGCAGTAAGGAGGTACATAAGAATGGCTTTATTTGAATCTTACGACAGACGCGAGAAG
>JAIDPG010000242.1 GCA_029062865.1 Oscillospiraceae bacterium | reverse complement strand
ATTGATAGCCTCCACCTGCGCGGGAACAGTCGCGACGGACTGCACAAGAAAGCGCGCCACGCCCGCCGCTTTGCCACGTTTGAGCAGGTCGGAAAGCGTTCCGTTTCCTTGAATATGAACCCCAAACTGCGCGTAAAATCCGCCTATCCCCGCGACCGCCTTTTCGGCAATTTTATCGGGAAAAATATGCGCGTGCGCGTCGATTATCATTAAATCACTTCCTTTTAGTGAACAAAAAAACCCTTAACAAACTCCACCAGAGCGATCGCCGAAAACACCCCTCCGGGAATGAAAATCACGCTTCCCGTGATCATCGTGATAAGCGCGTTCTTGTCGATCGCGGCGCGGCGCGGCTTGCAGTAGAGCAGGCGAATCTCCTTGTTCGGCACGTAGATCTTGTCGCGCATTATCATCTCGCTCGGGAACATATTCGGCACGTCCTCGCCGTTGATTTTGTAGACCGCCACGGGGAATTTCCGCTCTTCGTCGAACTTAATAAACACGGCGCTCGCGGGTCTCGACATAATCAAAAGCACCACGCAAAGAGCGAAAAACACGCCGATAAGCACGATAAAAACGCCGATAAGCGCAAGCGTGAACATTCCGATCTGAACCAGCTCAAAGCCCATAAACAGCAAAATCACCGCGATAAGTACATATCCGATAAGAAATTCCACGTCATCACCACCCTATAGTCGAATTATTTCGTCCGCGAGAGCCTCGCATTCGTCCTTGTCATGCGTGACGAATACAACGGTCTTGTCCGCGGTTTTCTCCTTGAAATACCGCATAACGTCGCGCTTTGTGTCGTCGTCGAGCCCCTTGAACGGCTCGTCGGCGAACAGTATGTCATAATCGGCAAGCAGCGCACGGAGCATCGCAGCGCGGCGCTTCATACCGCCCGAAAGGATCCTCGCGGGCTTGTTCTCGCAGCCGATGAGCCCCACCGCCGCAAGCTCGGCGTTGATTTCCTCTTTTGAGAGCTTTTTCCCCGTTACCAATCTGATATTCGCGCTTGCCGTGAGGTTCTCACAAAGGCGATCCTCCTGAAACAGTGCGCTGATCTTCCCGTCGCGCCTCATCTTGCCGCTGTCGGGGGAGAGAAGCCCCATAAGGATGTTCAGCAGCGTGGTTTTCCCTCCGCCCGATCTTCCTAAGACAGCGGTTGACTTTCCCTCGGAGAACACGTGGGAGAAGCCCGTTATAACGGCGTTTTCGCCGAAGCTCTTTGAAATATTTTCGGCAATAAGCATAACGCACCTCGTTTTTTACATTTTCTCAACTTTTTTGCGAATTAAATCCACAATCAGCATAAAAAGCTTCTCGCAAAGCCAGCTCAGGAGAATTACCGTAATCGTCCACGCGAAAAGGTCCGCGGTTTCGAGATAGACCTTAGAATCGTAAAGCTGCTCGCCGATAGAGCCCTTTGGAATTCCGATAACCTCCGCCGCGACCCCTGACTTCCAGCAAAGCCCGATTGCAAGCCGCGAAGCCGAGCGGAAAAACGGCAGCAGCTGAGATAGCTACACGCCGACAAAA
>JAIDPG010000241.1 GCA_029062865.1 Oscillospiraceae bacterium | reverse complement strand
CCTATGAACGTTATCCCGCACTTGTCGCAAAGCCGCGCGAAATCCGCGTTCTCCGACAAAAAGCCGAAGCCCGGGTGAAGCGCGTCCGCGCCCGTCACCTCGCACGCCGCGATTATCGCCTTCGTGTTGAGATAGCTGTCCCTTGAAGGCGCGGGGCCTATGCATATCGCCTCGTCCGCGATTTGCGCGTGGAGCGCGGCTTTATCCGCGGTGGAATACACCGCGGCGGTTTTTATCCCAAGCTCGCGGCAGGCTCTCATTATCCGAATCGCTATTTCCCCGCGATTTGCGATAAGTATCTTGTTAAACATAATTTTTAACGCTCCCGAATAAACAGAATTTGTGACGGCAAATCGCCGCCGATTTTATTCGCCTTTAGGCTCTGCCACGGCGAAGCTGATCTCCGCGGTGACTACCTTTTTGCCGTTCACCTTTGCTACCGCCTTGCCAAAGCCTATCGCGCCCTTTTGATCCGTCATCGTGACGTTGAGCTCCAGCGTGTCGCCGGGGAGCACCTGCCCTCTGAACCTTGCCTTATCTATCCCCGCGAAGAACGCGATTTTTCCCTTGTTTTCGGGCAGCGACAGCGCGCACACCGCGCCCGCCTGCGCTAACATCTCTATCATCAGCACGCCGGGAGTTACGGGCTGTCCGGGGAAGTGCCCTTTAAACCAGTATTCATCGGGCTTCAAGTATTTCTTCGCCGTGACCGAAACTCCGGGCTCCAACTCCGTAACCTCGTCGATAAGCAAAAACGGATCACGGTGCGGTATTATTTCCTTTATCTGTTCTTGATTCAAAACCATTTTTCTGTCCTCGTCTATCTGAAATTATTCAATTCTGAACAGCTTCTGCCCGAACTCAACGCTGTCGGCGTTGTTCACGTAAACCTCGGCTACTCTGCCCGAGAACTCGGAGGTTATCTCGTTCATCAGCTTCATACTCTCGATTATGCACACCACGTCTCCGGCGTTCACCGTATCGCCGACCTTGACAAAGCACGGCTTTTCGGGGCTCGGTGACGTGTAGAACGTGCCGATTATCGGGCTTGTGATAAAATTGCCCTTTTCGGGAACGTCCGCCTTTTTCTCCGCGGGAATATCCGCGCCTGCCACAGGTGCAACCGCTGCGGGGATAGCGCCTACGGGCGGGATCACCCCAACGGGCGGGGGCGGCGGATTGCGCTTGCCCTCGATTGTGATATCA
>JAIDPG010000240.1 GCA_029062865.1 Oscillospiraceae bacterium | reverse complement strand
CTGTTTAAAAAATCACTGTGCGGTTTTTAAAGCCGCTTGAATGGCGTTTTTTATTCAACTCTCATTTGTTAAAAAAAAATCAAAAGGTTAAAAAGAATTTTTCTTTCAACAACGCTGTTAAAAAAAATCAAAACCCGTTGAAAAAACCGTTGAAAATTATTTAGCGATATTATTGATTAGTCTTGATGTTTTTGATAATATCCTCGACAACGGAGCGGAAGTTGCTGTCGCGCTCCATTTCCTCGCGAACGGATTTTATCGCGTAGACGACCGTTGAGTGATCGCGCCCGTTGAACTCCTCGCCGATCGTTTCATACGGCAGCCCCGTCACGTCCTGGATAACGAATATCGCGACCTTGCGCGCCTGGGAGATATTTGCTGTGCGGCGCTTGGAGCGCATTTCCTCGGGGTTGATGTTGTATATCTTTCCCACTTCGTTGATGATTTTATCAATCGTCACGGGAATTGGCTGGTGATCTGTTACAATATCCTTGATGACGTTCTGAGCGACGGTTATCGTCGGCTTCATCTGAGAAACCATATAAAGCGCATTCAGCTTTGTAACAACGCCCTCAATCTGGCGGATATTCGATTTCAGCTTCGTCGCGATGTAGTCTATTACCTCGTCGCCGATGCTGAAATTGAGCAGCTCCGCCTTGCGCTGGATAATTGCGAGGCGAGTTTCGTATTCCGGCGGCTTGATATCCGCGATAAGACCGCTTGAAAAGCGCGTTCTCAATCTGTCTGAGATTGACTTTATCTCCTTTGCGGGTCTGTCGGCGGTCAGAACGATAACCTTATTCTGATTATAAAGCTCGTTGAATATGTGGAAGAACTTCTCCTCTGTCTGATCTTTGCCCGCGATGAACTGAATATCGTCGATAAGCAAGGCGTCCGCGCTTCTGTATTTCTCATCAAACTCCTCAACACTGTATGTCGACAGCGAGTGAAGAAACTCGTTAGTGAACGTCTCCGCGGGGATATAGATGATATTTATCCCGGGGAAGTTGTTCTGCATCTCAAACTGAATTGCGGACAGAAGATGCGTTTTTCCAAGCCCGCTTTCCCCGTAGATAAACAGCGGGTTGAACTTATCATGCTGCTTTTTCGAGACAGCCTTAGCCGCGACGAACGCGAGGTTATTCGACGGTCCGACGATAAAGTTATCGAACGTATACGTTATCTTATTGTTGATAGAGCCTATCGTATCGTTGACGGGCTCGGTGTTAATGATTTTGGAGAGCTGCGGCTTTGAAGCCGCGGCGTTGCTGTCAACAATAATTTCCGCCTTGACCGGCACGCCGAGGATCACCTTAAGCTGCTCTTCAATATACGGAACGTACAATGAATTCAGCGTATCGCGCTTAAAATCGATATCCGTTGCCAGAACGAACGTGCTGCCGTCCATTTTAACCGGCTCGAGCGGCTCCAGCCAAAGATCCCTTGCCGTATCGGACAGATTATAGGCTTTTACGCAGTTATCCACAACACGGTTGTAAATATCGGAAAGAGATGTCATAGATTCCATTTAATATCACCACTTCTTGTAAACAATTGACAATTTACAATTTACAATTGACAATTATAGCGGCAAGCTGCGTTTTTAATTGTTAATTGTCCGTAATTCATCACAAGGTTATATACTTTATAATACCATAATCGGCAAATTATTTCAAGCAGAAATAACAATGAATTTTCAACAATGAATTGGTAATTTTCAACAAAAGAACGAAAAAACCGCGATAAAATGCCATTTCTGAAATATAAGGAAAAGTTTTGCTCTTTTATTTATTAAAGTTTCAACAGCCTGATGTTAAAAACCCGATTTTTGATTATACAAAAAGTAAAGTTAATTAAACTGTTGAAAACTATGTTGAAAATGTGAAAAAGTATCTTTAAATGGTCACTTTTTTCTCAAAAGTTTACTTTCCGTAAAAACTCGAGCTGATATTTCTTTAACTTAAAACGAAAAATATTTCATTTTATAATAATTTCAAGACGGATAAAACGTGATTTTTCCGTTCGGGAGGTATTTTTTTCCAAATCATTGTTGAAAACAGTTTTAAACTCGGAAAAATTCACACGAATTTTACAAGTTTTCAACCAAAATTACCGCAAACGCGATAAAAACGGTTGAAAACTATGTTAAAAAAGTTAATAAACGGCTTTGATAAAGGGTTTATATCTCTGTTAAAAAAATCCTCGCGAAGCGAGGATTTTTTTAATAAATCATATCCAGGATAATGTCCGCTATCTTGTACAACGGCGCCTGGACTTCAACCGCGCCGCAGTTGAACGCCTCCATCGGCATTCCGTAAACGACGCTTGTGGCTTTGTCCTGACCCACCGTGAAGGCTCCCGCCTTGCGCATTTTGAGGAGACCGTCCGCGCCGTCTCTGCCCATTCCGGTGAGTATCGCGCCTATCGCTAATGGTCCCGCGACCTCGGCTACGGAGTTGAACATTACGTCTACCGACGGGCAGTGCCCCGAGACCTTTTCGCCGGGCTTGGACGAGATATACCAGCCCCTCGCGTCCTTACAAAGCCGCAGATGATGCTCGCCGGCGCCGACGATTATCAAGCCGTGCCGCAGACGTTCGCCGTCAACGGCTTCTTTAACTTCCATTTTGCAGGAGCGGTTCAACCGCTCGGCGTAGAGCTTCGTAAAGCCCGCGGGCATATGCTGCACGATGATAACGGGCGGAGTGTTGACCGGGAACGTCCTGATAACCTGCTCAAGCGCCTCAGTGCCTCCCGTTGAGGCTCCGAGCGCGATAATCGCTTCGTTTCGCTTGATTTTCGCGTGCTTTCCGGACGGCGGGTTCGGGTTTTCGGTGTTATTCGCGTAAGAGCTTGTTGTGCCTTGATTAGTGATCCCCTGCGCTCTTTGCTGAACGGTTTTTTCCGCCTTCGCGGCGATTTCCGCGATATTGCCGATCCTCCCCGTGTTGGTGCTTACGGTGGATTCCGTTTTCGTCGGAGTGACCGTGATCGGCACTTTATTCGTATCGATTTTCGCGTTCGGATGATTGGATTTATACGCGCGTCTTATCGCCTTGCAGAGCTCCGCCGCGAACGCCGCCATATCGTTATTTGTACGCGCCGCGGGCTTTGTCAGAAACTCCACCGCGCCTGCGCTTTTGCAGGCGGCTCTTCTTGCTTCGGAGCTGGAAACAACGATCGTCGGGATATAATACTGCGGCAGAAGCTTTTCCAGAAAATGAACTCCGTCCATTCGCGGCATTTCGAGGTCGAGCGTCATAACGTCCGGCTCGAACTGGATTATCATATCCCGCGCGGAATAAGCGTCGCCGGCTTTCCCGACAATATCTATCATATCGTCCTGCCTGATATACCGCGTCAGGACTTCTCTGAACAGAATAGAGTCGTCGACGACCAAAAGTTTAATTCGCTCCATAAAATCGCGCTCCTAAATAGTTGTTGGTTTAATAGCGATTAGTAGCTAGTTAGCCCGTCGGGGAAACTTGCTGCTTCCTTTTTTCTACACTATATTATAATAGGTATATCTGTTTTTATTTCCCCGCCGAAGGCGGGGAAATAAAGAATTATTTACTCGGGTTTTCGATAAATCGCCGGTTGGATATACTGGAATTTCGTGTCGTTTCGGTTGACACTTTCTGCGTGACCGATGAAGAAATACCCGCCGGGCTTTACGACGTCGAAAAATCTGTTGACAAGCGCCTGCTTTGTCGGCGCGTCGAAGTAGATCATTACATTGCGGCAGAATATCAGATCAAACGGTCTTGCCTTGTATTTATCGGGCATCGGATCCATAAGGTTGAACGTCTTGAAGATAACCTCGTCCTTTATTCCTTGGCATATCTCATATTTCCCGCCGCCGAGGTCGTTGAAGTATCTCGCCTTCCACTCGTTGGAAAGCCCCTTCATTCCCTCTTCGCTGTAAACGCCGCGCTTTGCCTTGCCGATTACGTCCTGCGATATATCCGTTGCGAGAATACGCGTATCCCACTTTCCCTTATCCGCTCCGAAATACTGGTCGATAAGCATCGCGGTGGTGTAGCACTCCTCGCCGGAAGAGCATGCCGCGCTCCAAATTCTCAGCGCGTGATCCTTCTGACACGTCTGCACCATATACGGCAAAATCGTGTCCTTCAGGAACGTATAATGCTCCGGCTCGCGCATAAAAAAAGTATGGTTTGTCGTGAGCTTATTTAATATAGTAGTGACCTCCGCGCCGGTTTTATCTGCGATAACCGCGTCGAGATACTCATTATAGCTCTTAAACCCGCGGCTTTCGAGCATATTTCCGAGCCGTCCCTGAACAAGAACCTTTTTGGCGGCGAGATTTATGCCGAAGTTGTCATACATATACTTTACAAGCCTGTCGAATTCCGCATCCGTGATCTCAAGGGCAGCCATTTACTTACGCCTCCTGTTCGTCAAGCAGCTTCGCAACGTCGAGAATAAGCTTTGTGTTGTCGTTCTCGCCGCGGATCATATACTGAATGAAGTCGTTTTCATTGACGTTTTTATTCTGCGGAGTCGCGGAAATATCGCCCGTGTGGATATCCTCAACGTCCGCGACGCTGTCTACAATAATCCCGACGGAAATATCGTTGAACGTAAGCGTGATGATGCAGGTTCTTGAGGTATAGGGAATTTCGGGCTTGCCGAAGCGCGTTCTGATGTCAATGATCGGAACGACCTTCGAGCGCACGTTGATAATGCCCTTGATATAATCCGGTACGTGCGGGACCTTTGTTACGTGCTGAACGCCGATGATTTCGGTTACGTACTGGATTTCAATTCCGTAAACCTGCTCG
>JAIDPG010000024.1 GCA_029062865.1 Oscillospiraceae bacterium | reverse complement strand
TCCTCCGTAGCTCAGTCGGTAGTAGCACCTGACTGTTAATCAGGGTGTCGCTGGTTCAAGTCCAGCCGGGGGAGCCACTAGGTCTGTAAAAAACTCCCCTCGCGAAGCGAGGGGAGTTTTTTGCAGACCGCAATGGCAGACGAGCGCTCATTGCTAGCATTGTTTTTGCTTCGCAGAACCGCAAAAACAACGCGGGTGTTGACCCGCTCCAATAGGCGGCTTTGTTTCAAATTTTTTGGTAACGATCTCACAAACCGGACAAATCCGAAACACGATGGTGCTTCGGATTTTTTCGTTTTCTATCCCGGTAAGCCCGTGTTCGGGTTGGCGGTTTTCCTTTAAGAGAAGCCGTCCATAGCGTGAAAGCTGTGGGCGGTTTTTTAGGATGGCGTAAGTATCTTATCGACTTGAAAGCGTATCATATCCCCTGAATAAAATATTGCTCCCTCACGTTCAAATCTCCAAGGGGTGCGATATCTTTTGCGATTGAAGCTTCTCTTATTAATCATCTTTTGCCTTGAATGGTTCCATAGTTGTAGGTTAACGTTCCATTATCATATACCGTATTTTAATTCACCTTCGTATACCTCGTTGTGCGGACCTGTCATTTTAGCCTGTCCGTGCGTTTTGCTGTACCTGATGCCGCCAATATATTTTTCAGATGTTTCACCGTTATTTCCTCCGTAAGATATTGTGCCTTTGCGGGCTCGCCGTTTTTCCGGGTTCCGGTAAAGGTGTTGGTGGGACCCGCAAAGAACGGGTATCTTCCGTCAAGCCTCATAAACACAGGCGTAAGCAAAGCGGCAGCGATCCCGATCACTATAACTCCCGCCGCAATGATATGCAGCGCCATTTTGCGCAAAAGCTTTTCAAAGATACTTTTAATGCCGTAAACAGTGGGCATTTTCAGCGTGCCCAAGCTTTTCTTGGAAAGCATATCGGTGATCACGTCTAAAACTTCTTCTTGATTCCTGAAGCCTTTAAAACGGTACTTTTTCCTCCCGATATTACCACAAACGACGTATCGCTCTCCTTTGCCCAAATTCCACTCGCTCCCATATAAGCCCCGCGGTCGGTTTGAACGAACGTTTTATTATAACTCTCGCGTTGGTAACTTTTATCCTCTTGCAAAATCCCGCAACAAATATCACCGCCCCAATAACCGTCAGAACCGCCGCTGCCGCCAAGCCTATGATAAGCCACTTCAGTTCTGTAAACCGTCCTCCTGCAAGGATCGAATAATAAAATTGAGATTCCGGACCGAACCCATAGAAACTAAATCCGCCTACGGTACCCGCGAAGTTGTAATCGTAAATAACGCAGCATATCACCGCAATTGCCGCCGCCCATAACAGACCCGCCGCAGTGCTGCTGACCTGCCCTTTGCATTCCGAACAAGTTAATAGTGCCATAAAATATACCTCCTAAAATGTTCTCATATCATTATAGCACAAAATGTACTTGTGGTATACTAGTTAGTATGACAAACTATACTCGGAAATTATTCCCCCAAAATGAGTTGACAATCATTTCAAAATGTGTTACAATAAGAAAAGTTAAAAAGAACAAATATATTTTTGGAGCGATCCGCGCCGAGCTGTCCGTTAAACGCGATCGTTCCCGATTTTTGTGTGATCTTACGATAATAAGGGTGGAACCGGTAAATGGTGAAAGTAAACAAGAAAAAGCTCTGCGAAAACTGCTTTGAGGAAATCAGTACCCCGCGCTGTCCCTGCTGCGGATACGACCCGTCGGACAGCGTAAGCAGCCCTACGCTCCTGCAGCCGGGCAGCATTCTTTCGGAGAAATATATAGTGGGCGGTGTGATAGGCAAGGGCGGTTTCGGAGTTACATATCTTGCTTACGACAAGTCCGGTGACCGCAAGGCGGCGATAAAGGAATACTTCCCCCGCGAGCTGGCTCACCGTGCCGCTTATGACCCGGCTGTCAGCGTTGATGACCCCAAGATCTTCAGCGCGGGAGCGGAAAAGCTTTATCAGGAAGCTCAAATTGTCTCGGATTTCAAGGATAATCCCAATATTGTGGAGATCTACGATGTTTTCAGGGCTAACAACACCGTTTATCTTGCTATGGAGTTTCTCCGCGGGAAAACCATACGGGAATATTTATGCGACTGCGGTACGCTTGACGCTCCGAGCGCACTGTACATTGCGCGATGCGTTTTAAACGCGCTGTCGGAGATACACGGTGTGCGCGTTCTTCACAGAGACATTTCGCCCGATAATATTATCCTCTGCGGAAACGACGGCATAAAGCTGATCGATTTCGGTGCGGCGCGGCGATTGGTGGAGGAGCATTCACAGAATTTCTCGGCGATAGTGAAATACGGCTTTGCGCCTCCGGAGCAATACCGCAGGAAAACGGAACAGGGCGCATGGTCGGATCTCTACTCGCTCGGCTCAACGATATACTACTCGCTCACCGGGGATATCCCCGCCGATCCTATGGCGAGATTTGATAACGACGACACGTTCACAGAGAACGCTTTCGGAATAGACGAGGGACTTTGGAGCGTTATAACTAAAGCGACAAAGCTTAACGCAGAGGAAAGATATCAAAACGCCGAGGAAATGCTTGCGGCTCTGGACGAACTTTCGATCACGCCGAAGCCCGTGACATTTCCCGACGATGAGCTTTTCCGCCCCGTATTCATATCGCGCAGTGAAAGCGCTTCGGCTGTTTCCGGCGCCGAGACGCAAAACGGCAAGTATAAGAAAAGCTTTTTCGCGCGGCATAATCGCGCCGCGGCGATCACGGGCGGCGCTGCCGCGGCTGCCGTAATATCCGTTTTTGCGGTCTATTCCGCTAACGGCGGCTTTAAGCCCCAAGCCTCCGAGCCTGTTTCGTCCGAGGCGGTTTCCTCCGAGCCCGTTTCCTCCGAAGCCGATCCGTCGGACGCTTCCTCCGTTCCGGAAGCTCCTCCGATCCCGCTGACGGAAGCGTTCCCGTATTTTGGCGAATATGAGAACAAGGCATGGTATCTTAAACTGAACGAAAGGGAGCGGGAATTATACAAAATAATATACGACGGACTGTCGGCGGGCGAAACGAGAATAGTTTATCCGCCTATGACATTTACGAGCGAAGAAACAGACAGATGCTATTATGCGTGTTTATATGACAATCCGTGGATCTGCACTGTTGGCGGCTACGGAAAAAATTATGAAGACCAAAACAATAATGACATTTGTGAAGATGAAGAGTATATTTACTTTATAGAGCCAGACCGGCTTATGTACGATATGGACGCGAACAAAATGCGCAAGCAGATCGAGGAAACGATTTCCGGTGAAGGGGATACTGTTGAAAGGCTGCGCCGCGTTCACGATGCGATGACAAAAGATGTCTCAATAGTTGCGAGATATACCACACAATACTGCACTCACGCATACGGCAGCATTGTGTTTAAGGACGCCGACGATATGGGTATTGCGCAGGGCTTTTGCGTCTACGCCCAGGCAATGGGGATTCCGTGCCGCGTGGTCGACGGCACAAAAAACGGAGAGATCCGGGCGTGGTGCGTGGTGAAATTGGACGATACCTGGTATAACGTTGATGTTTACGGTGATAAATTCGCGCAAAGCGCGGTTATCGGAACAATGAATATGGACAGAGACGCGGTCTTCCACACCTATTTTCTTGCAAACGACGAGTATTTCAAGGAAATGGGATACGAACCTAACGGCGGCTGGGAGGTGCTTGGCGGAGAGGAATTCGCGGCGGATTCTCCGTATGAAAATTATTTCATACAGCATATCGAGGGTGTGGATGAATATTTCAGCAAGGATTGGCAAAGCGCTTATGACAAGCTGCTTCAAAAAGCCTCCGAAGCGGTCCAAAGCGGTCAAAAGGAGGTCTCGGTATGTGTCGCGCCTTATCTCCTCAACGATCTGTTCGACTCAACGAACGATACGTTTATTTCCGACTGCAGGGAAAAATACGGGGTCTCGATTTCGAGATATACCGTGAAGTGTGATCCGTCGTCGTATACCGTTACATTAGTATATTAAGTAAAAAAGTAGCCTTTTTCATTACGTCTCATTGAAAACAAAGGGTCGAGCACCTTTCGCTCGACCCTTAAAAACTTCTGTAAGTCTGCCCTCCCGAAGGCTGTTTTTATGCTTCGTCTCCGTTCCATATAAACATTATCGCGTCTTCGTAGCCCATTTGGTGTTTTATCGAATAAAATATCCTCGCGTCAACGACATTGCGAACATACAGCATAGGCTTCCCGCCAAGCTTGAGCAAATAATCTGTCTGTTCAACATCAAGTTCTAACATTAGGGCAAGGCGAATAAGCAGATTGCGTGTGGGTGTCCGCTTGCCGTTAAATACCTGATAACCGTAGTTGCGGTCAATATTGAGTCGACGAATAACATCTGCTTTTGTAAGCTGTTTTTTGGCTAAATAATCGTTAAGCAAAACATGCAGTTTCGGAGGAGCGTTATCAACGATTATTTTTTCATCAAAAGCCTTATCGCCTTCAAGCTTCTCTTCAATATTTGAGGTTTTCATGAACGCTCTCCATTTCTGATTCTTTTGTAAGGTTCTCTGTTATTTTATTATACCGTCTTTTTCAGTTCCAATGGTATGCTCTTTTGAAATGTAACGCTTATCCTGTTAAAGATATTGCGTTGTCTTTATTATACCACATTGTGTGTGAGTTTTCAAGTATTTTTGATTCTAAAAAAACATCATCGGCAAAAAAAAGATTTGTTAAGATCGTCGCCGATTTATCGAAATATACAAGCAAATATTTGCGTGTGGGTTTTTGGTCAAGATCGCTCGTGAGGAAATCCAAGCGCAGATACTGACGAGCGAACAGGTCAAGCTTTGTTTGACGTAATGGCATTCGTCTGCGCCACTTGGCGGGCTTGACATCAAGCCTTCTATGCAGTATAATATAATCAGGCGGTGAGAAAAATATGAGAATAGCAATTTGCGATGACGAGAAATACTTTGTTGATGAACTTCATACTCGGATTAAAGACTTTTTCCTCAATAAACGCATAGATTTTAAAGTGACCGAATATATGAGCGGCAAAGAGCTCACTGAACACGCTTGTGATCACGACTTGATATTCCTTGATGTAAAAATGCAGAAGCAGGACGGGTTTAAAACAGCTGAAATACTAAGGAAAAACGGCTTTTCGGGACATCTGATATTTGTCACGATCATGAAGGACGATGTGTATAAAGCTTTTGAATACGAAGCGTTTGATTATCTTGTAAAACCGCTTTCCAAAACTGCTTTTGAGCATACTATGGAGCGGTTCCTGCGTACAATAAAAACCGGCGGCAAACAATTGATAATTACCAATAAAAATGATCAGCGTATAATCAACTTGTCGGACGTTTTATATTGCGAGGTCATAAACCGTAAGATCAATTTGCATCTTTCCGACGGAAATACAGTCGAATACTACGGTAAAATATCCGAGCTTGAACAAAAACTCGGCGGAGGCTTTTTCAAGTCTCACCGAAGCTATCTTGCAAATTTGGGGCTATAATTCAAGTGAAATAACGCTCGAAAACGGCGAGAAAATTCCTCTTTCACGAGGCAGAAAGGACGCTTTAATGGGCGCGCTGATCAATGATATAAGCGGCAATATTATCGAGGAGAAATGATATGGACGCGTCGGATATCTTGTCTTATTTTTTTTGCGCAGCACAAGCTGCGATCCAGTTGTTTTGGATGTGCAAATTGCTTTCGCGTAAGCCCGATATATTGCTTGTTGTACTGTTTATCATTGTGAATTTCGCGGCTATATCACTTCCTGTCCCGTTTTTCGTCGGATTGATAATTTCGCTTTCGAGCGTTATTTTATGCTGCCGGTTCGCGCTTCACAGAGACCGGTGCGAAGCCATGCTTTACGGCGTTTTATCGGCTGAGATCATGTGGCTGAGCTATGGGATATTCGACTCGTTGTTGTCGCTCATGGGCAGCTTGATGAATAAGTTCAATACGCCCTTTATAGGAATGATTTTTCTCGCTTTGGGGAATATACTTTCGCTTGCGGCTTATTGTATCGTCTTTACTGCGGCTCACAGGATAATAAAAAACGAACGCACACATTTGCAGAATATTATGATCATATTCGTGCCGCTGATGTTGGTTTTCATTGTTGAGGTGTATATTGTTAAAGTGCTTTACAGCGTGGCGGATACGCGATCCGCGATAGGCGGCGATGTTGAGCTGCTGCTCGTTCAGGGATTGGGAATTGCAAGCGTTTTATGCGTTTTATTCGCTTATAAGAAGTGTGCGGATAATTTCCGAATGAGTGAAAAAATACGGCTTTATGACAGAGAACGCCGGTACAGCCAACAGTATGAGAGTGAAGTAAAATCGTATCTGGATGCCGCAAAATCGATGCGTCACGACTTTAAAAATCATATTCTTATTATCGGAGAGATGCTGCGGAAAGAGCAGTATTCCAAAGCCGCCGGCTACATTTCGGAGCTGAATAATTCCTGCGAAAATACGGAATTGAAATTCCATACGGGCAGTCCGATCCTTGACATAATCTTCACGGACAAGCTCTCGGCGATTTCGGATAAAGTCACGATCAACTGCGCCGCAGTTCCCGGCATCGAAGCGACGGACATCTGCGTCATCTTCGCGAACGCCGTTGACAACGCGGTTTGCGCTGTTTCAAAGCTGCCGGATGATGAGAGATTTATAAAAATAACGACCCAAAGCAGGGGAGAATTGTTGTTTATAGAGTTTGAAAACAGCTTTGACGGCAAGCCGTTTGAGATCGGAACAGGTATTGAAAATATCATCTCCGCTGCCGAAAAATACGGCGGCACGGCTCAAATATCCACACACGGCAATACGTTTTCTTTAAAGATAATTATGTGCAATTCACAACATTAAACCCGCATTTCACATCAAAACGCTTGTTTTTCGCTTTTCCTCAATGTATAATTATAACAACAGTAAATTACATTGACGGGAGGTAAATCAGATGATAGAAAATATTTTGTCGGTTAATTCCATTGATACGACTCAAAAGATGGGCGGTGTGAAATCGCCGGGGCGTTCCTCGGAGCTTGACGACAAGGCGCCGGAAAAGGTTTCGGAAAACCGTGACGAGTATGTTCCGAGCAAGGAAAAGGAGCCGATCGGTCTTTATAATATCGAGCCCGATGAGAACGGAGAACCTCGGATCTCGTTTGACAAAGCGGAGGATAAGTCCGACGACAACGCAGACGAATCGAAAGAAGAAACAGTCACGGCAAATACGGATAACGTAGACCTCGAAATAAAAAATCTCCGTGATAAAGCGCAAATGCTCACTCAAAAGCTGCGTTCCGCCGATGAAAGCGCGGCAGACGATATTCGGCGTGAACTTGAACAAGTGACTGCGGAGCTTGCTCAAAAAGACAACGACGAATACCGCAGGCAGCACACCGTGTTCACTTGATAAAAATCAAATATTCCGAACACCGGTCAGCAAAAATCCCTCGGCTTTGCCGAGGGATTTTTTGCAGACCGCAAAGGCTTCAGGCTTCGCCCTTCGGGCTTGCCTTCAGCTCTTTGCGAGGGCGCGTTTTTACTTCGCCGTCGATATGTTGATTTTTTCAAAAATCATTTCGGTAACGATGTCACAAGCCTCGCTTTCCGAAGCCTCTCGGAGAGCGGGGCTTTGCGCAGCGCCCGAATATATCATTGTCACATTTACCAAAATTTGTATTTGTTATTGAAATATTACACGAAATGTGCTATAATAATAGATAAGAGAAAAAAGGATATTATAGGGAGGAAACGATTATGAAATCCAAAGTTTATTTTTCAAGAGAGATTACGCCCGAAAAGGTTGTGGAGCTTTATCGGCTTTGCGGTAAGGAGCTGCCCGGCAAGGTCGCTGTTAAAGTCCACTCGGGCGAGGAGGGCAACCAGAACTTCCTGCGCCCCGCGTTCTGGAAGCCCATGGTGGAGCAGGTCCGCGGGACGGTCGTTGAGTGCAACACGGCTTATGACGGTGCTCGCGACACAACTCCGAAGCACCTGGAGCTGCTCGGAAAGCACGGCTGGAACGCAAATTTTGACGTGGATCTGCTGGACGCCGAGGGACCCGATCTGGAGCTCCCGATCCCGAACGGGCGGCAAATCAAGAAGAATTTCATCGGAAAAAACACCGCGAATTATGATTCGATGCTCGTGCTTTCGCACTTTAAGGGGCACCCGATGGGCGGCTTCGGCGGCGCGATAAAGCAGCTTTCGATAGGCGTTGCGTCGTCCTACGGAAAAAAGTATATCCACGGCGCGGGAAGCACCGAGAACTATTTCGCCACGGAGCAGGACAGATTTCTCGAAGCCATGGCGGACGCGGCAAGCTCGGTTGTTGAGTACTTCAAGGGCAATATGGTTTTTATCAACGTTATGAAAAACCTGTCCGTCGACTGCGACTGCTGCGCGGTTGCCGAAGACCCGTGCATGAAGGACATCGGCGTTCTCGCGTCGCTTGACCCCATCGCTATCGACCAAGCGTGCCTTGACTTGATTTACGCGTCAAACGACAGAGGCAGAGATCATTTTATCGAGCGCGTGGAATCCCGCAACGGTGTTCACACGATAGAAACCGCTGCTGCGCACGGCTTCGGCAGCCGCGAGTATGAGTTGACGGAGATTTCATAAACCAAATTCCATAATCCCAAAAAGCTCTGCGCCCCGCAGAGCTTTTTCGTTATTTTCGCGATTTGTGAAAAATCCCTTGACAAACCTTCCAAATCATGATATAATATATTC
>JAIDPG010000239.1 GCA_029062865.1 Oscillospiraceae bacterium | reverse complement strand
TCTTGTCTCGTTGGATCTGTGATTTGTATAAGAGACAGACCCACCACTTCTCAAAGCCGGCTTTCTTTATCGACACCATATTCGGTATCTTCACAACGCCGAAAATCCCCGCGAGGATCCCGACAAGCAGCGTGAAAAACGACGTCATTTTATCGCGAAACACGATCAGCAGTGCTCCTACCGCGATCCCCATAATCAGCATTATAACCGCCGGAGCGGGGCTGCCCTTTTCCTTTTTGATGAGAAACGCGAAGAAATTCACTATGCCGTATGAAGCCGCCGTCACGCCCAGCACCACGATAAGTATTTCAAGCGACCTGTCGTTCATAATAATCATAAACAGCCCGCAAACAAGCTCAAGCATTGACAATAACAGTAAGTTCCTGCGAAGCCCTTTTAGTTTTTCAATATCCATAAGCCTATCCTTTCGTACGATTATTTTAATTATATTATAATATATTCCCATGCCGTTGTCAAGTATTTCTCGATTTTATCCCGAAATTCTGCCAAACCCCTTGACAAATCCGACGTTTTGTTGTATAATATTAAAGTGCTTTTGGAGAGGTATCGAAGTGGTCATAACGAGGCGGTCTTGAAAACCGTTTGAGGGTAACCTCACATGGGTTCGAATCCCATCCTCTCCGCCAGTCGAACAAAAACTCCCCCTCGCGCTTTGCGTGAGGGGGAGTTTTTTGTTCGACGCAAAGGCTTTCGCGGCTCGCCTTCGACGAACCGCGGAAGCTCTTTGCTGGCATTGTTTTTGCCCGAATTGCCCCAGTAAGTGCAAATCGATTTCGCGCTTCGCGCGAAATACCGCAAAAACAACGCGGTGTTGATGCTTCTCCGATAGGCGGCTTTGATTCAGATCTCTTTGGTAATGATGTCACAGTCAAACGTAACACCCCCTTGCCCAAAAGCGCGAAGGGGAGTGTTTTGTTCGACGAAATGACAATCAGAAACCCCATTGCTTCACTCTGACTTGTGCAGATTATCTAAAAACGCCCTTGCATTTTCGTCAATTCACACAACTTTCAAATAATAGTGTAATATTTCTCCAAAAAATATGTCTTTAAAAGTAGAATGGAAAATTTTTTAAAAAGGAGGATTCTTTATGCTAAGGCAAAAACGCTTTTTTCTTATTTTATTATCGCTTTTTTCAGTAATTACTTTGTCGGGCTGTTTCCCGACCGGCGAGATATCAACGCCGTCCGACGAAAAGCCGGAAGACGTCGAAAGCGCGATTATGCAAATAAATTCGGAAAACGAAAACCTAATAATCGACGTGGATTTCCCCGAAAACGTTCCCGAAAAGGTTGAAAAACTGAAAGTGCGGTGGAAGTCCTGGGATTCCGAGCAGCTGGACGAGCTGTTTGTTCGGGGCGTGGACGGCTTGGAGCTTATCCAGGACGAGAAAAACGAGGACGGAAGCTTGGATTGGCGCTGGTATCTCAGCGAAGCTGGAAACAGTGTTACGTACGGCAGCCTCGGGCGTTTGTGGGTCGAAGCGGGAGAGCCTTATAAGTCGTATAATTATTTTGCGCTCTCGGAGGGAGCGTGGGCAACCACGCCGCTTGAGGATTATTTCACCGAAGATAGCATTTCGCTTTTCGCGAGAGGGGACGCTTTGGAAAAGGCGAAGAAAACGCTCTCCGATGCGGGCATAAACAACCTCGGCGAGACGCTTGTATACGCGCTCATCGCCGGCAAAGCCAACGCCTACCTTAACGAAAAATACAAAGGGCTGGTTGACAAAGAAAACAACCCGATGGTAATTCCGACTTGGACGGCGGAGTACGAGGCGTATGTATTCGAGTTCGGGCAGGAGTTTAACGGCGTTCCGCTTTCGAGATATTCCGTGCCGGGGGCTTTAAGCGGCACTGCCGACGACAGCGAGGCAACTTACATCACAATGGTCGTCGGCAAGGACGTAAACCCGCTGATTTGGTGCGAGGGGATTATTGACGAGGATTACGAGGTTGTTGGGGAAGCGGCGGTGAACATCTCTCCGCAGAGCGCGTTGAAAACCGTCGCGGAGCGCTACGCGGGGCTGGCTATCCCAAATCAGATTACGAAAATAGTCGGGTGCCGCCTTGTATACGCGCCGTCCGAACAGGCGGAGGACGGCTCCTTTATCCTGAACCCGTTCTGGGAGTTTGATATTCGTTACGACCGCGGACGAGAACTCGAAACGGTTTCCGCAACATATATCAACGCGCAGACGGGAATGGGGGTTTAGTATGACAAGAGCCTATTTGTTCAAGCTGCTTCGCTCTCCACTGACGTATATCGCGATAATCGGCACGGCGGCGTTATGCTTTACGAACGGCATTATCAATCGGGATTTTTATATCGACACCGTTGCTTATCATGTCGATTTGTTCCTTCATCTCGACGCTTACCGCAAGCTCCTCCCCGTATTCGGGGCGCTGCCGTTTACAGCGAATTTCGCCGACGAGTGGAAAAGCGGAGTGACTATCAACTGCGCCCTGCGCCGCGGAGTAAAAAAATATGCCGCCGCGAACGTTCTGTTCTGCGCGGCAACGTCGCTGCTGACGGTAGTTTTGGGAATGTTGCTCTACGTTTTGATATATTCCTTCTTTATACCGCTTTACGCTGAATACACCAACCCGTTTACATTCCTTCTTGGCAGACTGCTGACAGGCGGTCTGGGCTGGCTTTATATGATATTCCAGATATTCATATTCGCTTGTAGCTGTTCTATGTGGGCTGTTATGGGTATGCTGCTTTCTGCACTTATGCCAAATAAATATGTAGCCATAGCATCGCCGTTTGTTGCAAGCTATATTGTGGAGCGCATTACGATTCAATTCCCCCCGAGATTCAACCTTTGGCTTCTCTCGCTCGCCGCTATGGAATGGAAAAGCGATTTGGTCGGTGTTTTATACACGATCAGCGTATTTGCGGCAATTTCGGCGGTGTGCGGGATATTATTTTATATTGTTGTGAGGAAGAGGGTGCGCAATGAAATTACTTAAAACAGCGGCTTCTGTCTGCGCACAAAATCTACGGAAATGGCAAACGGATCAACGAGTGTGGGTTATCGGGGTTCTGCTGGCGATTATGGTGTGGATTTACGTTGACGATATGCGCACGCTCTCTATGGAACTCGGCGGAGATATGCCGATTAGGATTTTTCCGTTTATCTTTCAGCAATTCCACACCAAACTAATCTACACGCTGCCGCTTGTTCTGCTTTTCTGCAACGCGCCGTTTACGGATCAAAACCAGATATTCGTGTATATGAGAACGGGGCGCGCGAAATGGCTTTGCGGGCAGGTTTTGTATTTCATCACCGCGAGCGCGTTTTACTATCTTTTTATCTTGGGTATATCCTTGTTGAGCACGATAATTTCAGGCGGGAGCTCGATTTCGGAGTGGGGAAGCACGCTGAAAACGCTCGCCAACTCAAACGCCGCGCAGTTTTTGCAGCACCCGTTTATCGAGGTTTCCAACACGGTCGTGAAATTCTTCACGCCGCTGCAGGCGGTGTGGTTTACGTTTCTGCTTTCGTGGATAAACGCCGTGAACATCGGGCTGATTATTTTCCTGTTCAATCTCGTGTCGGGGAGCCGTTTTCTCGGAATTCTTCTCTCCTCGGCGGTGATAGTGTTCAGCGCCGTCACGGACGACTACGTTCTCCCGAAAGCGCTGCCATACTCGCCCGTCTCGTGGATAACGCTGAACAACATCGACGTCGGCTAAACGACGACAAATCCGACGTTTGCCTACTGCATACTCGTTTATTTAATTTTACTGGCAATTCTTGCCGCGGCGATTTTTATTTTTGGCAAAAAGAAAAGCCTTGACGTAAAGGAGGACTAATGGACGCTATAACGATCAAAAATCTCACGAAAAAATTCAAGACCGCGACCGTCCTCGACGACGTGAATATTGCGTTTGAGAAAGGGAAAGTCCACGGCTTAATCGGCAGAAACGGCAGCGGGAAAACGATGCTGATGAAGTGTATATGCGGCATCGTGCCGCCGACGACGGGGGAAATTTACGTCAACGACCAGCGCATCGGTAAGGACACGGACATTCCGAAAAACGTCGGCGTGATAATCGAAACTCCGGGCTTTATCCCGAGCTATTCCGCGTACAACAATCTGAAATTCCTCGCGGTGCTGAATAATAAAATCGGCAAAGAGGAAATCAGAAACGCGATAAAGAGCGTCGGTCTGAATCCCAACGACAAAAAGCACGTCGGGAAATTCTCGCTCGGTATGCGCCAGCGTTTGGGGCTTGCACAGGCGATAATGGAGAACCCCGATCTTTTAATTCTCGACGAACCGATGAATGGTCTCGACAAGGACGGCGTTAAGGATATGCGGCAGTATCTCCTCGACTTGAAAGCGCGGGGCAAAACTATTTTGATAGCTTCACACTCGGCGGAGGACATTGACGTGCTCTGCGATACGGTCTGCGAAATGGACAGAGGCAAGCTAACGGTAATTCGATAATAAAAACGCCATATCCGCGGATATGGCGTTTTATTAGTTTTCTCCGATAAGCTTCTCCGCGAAATATTCCGCGATCGCTTTGTTGCGGATCAGCAACGGACCTATGATGTGCGTGCCGTAAAAGCTCCCCGCTTGAATTCCCTCGGCGTTCGGAGAGGCTGAACTGTTGCCGACACCCTGTTTTATCACGAAAAGCGGATTTTTTACGCCGTCGATTTGGCTGGCCTTGTTGATGAAGCCTATTATTTTTTCGCCATCCAAATCGGCAATCACGTCCTCGACAATGCGCTCCGTGCCCTCAGTCACGGTGAACCCGAATAGCTTCAATCCCTCGTGCTTAACGCCGTCGCGGTCGGTTATAGAATCGCCGAAAATCTCAAACGAGTTGCCCGTCGCGAGAATAATCTTGCCGCTTTCCAAAGCCGATTTTATCTGCTCGGTATACGGATTCAGATATTCCAGCGCGACCTTTTGGTTTTTCTCCGTGCCGGAGCCGATGTAGATAAAGTCGTACTCCGAAAAGTCAAGCTCGTCACCTATCGACAGCTTTACGATCTCCGCCGCGCGCCCCTTTTCCGAGACTGCCCGCTGGAGCGCGAGAGTGTTCGCGTACTCGCCGTATAAATTCATCAAATCGTAAAACAAATGCAGAATTTTCATTTTTTGCCTCACCTTTACCTTGACTTGCACCATGGGTTTCGTCTTGCTTTAATCGCACAATATTGTTTAGAACCCCACGAAGTACTTTCTCTTCACTTTACCTTGACCTTCGACAAGAACTTCGCCTTGTCCGAAAAGCACGTTATCGTGTACAGCTTCGCGTGTTTTTTCTCGGCGATAACGTCAACAGCCTCGTCTATATCGGGAATTACCGTGATTTTTTCGGGGAGAATGTCGGTGTAGGAAAACCGCGTTTCCAAATCGCCCGCGTGTGCTCCCAAAAGATAAATATGATCAACGCAATCGGCGTTCAGAAGCTCGAAATCAATGTCCCACAGCCAGCTTACCTCGCCCGTCGAATAGCGGCGACTCACTGCGTCGACGATGATAATTACGCCGCACGGGATATTCTGCCCGACAAGATAGCGGATAGACTGGTCGTATGAAACGGAGTTTTCGTGCTTTGAGATAAGAAACGTGCCGTCGCTCGTACCAAGATAATACTCCACAACGCGCCCGTTTTTCAGCACGTAATCGCTGATCTCCTTGGCAATCTTCTCCTCGTCGATTCCGATAAGGCTGCACACCGCAAAGCACGTTAAAATATTGTAAACGTTGTAGATGCTCTTGAAGCTGAGCCTTATGCGGCGTTCGTTGTTTATCGTGATTATTCCGTTTTTCAGATCCGCCTCGGTGACTGTAAACCGCGTCGCCTGCTTTTTGTGCCCGCATTTTTCGCAAGAGTAATCGCCGATGTGGTTGAAGTGGCGATAGCTGTAGTTCATGCGGCTTTTGCAGGCGGGGCAGAACGCGCCGTCGTCGTAAACGGCGGTGTTCTCCTCGGTGGAGAACGTCTGCTTGTCCATTCCGAACCAAACGACATTCTCACGATCCTTGCCGAGCATTGAGATAAGCGGATCGTCGGCGTTGAGGATAAGCGTCGAACTGTCCGAAACGCTTTCCCTGATATACTCGTAGACCCACTCCGGGTGGGCGTTTCTCGTAAGCTGATCGCGGTAGAGATTAGTCACGGCGTAATGCGTCGGCGCGAAGTGCTTGAACGTGCGCTTTGAAAAACGCTCGTCGGATTCCAGCACAAGCGCGTCCGCCTTCATTTTCCCGCCGAACGTGCAGTTGTAGAGCAGCGCCGCGGCAATTCCCGCGTCGAGGTTCGAGCCCTCCTTATTCGTCACGACCTTTTTCCCCTGCGACGTTAGAATGTGCGTAATCATCTCGACCGTCGAGGTTTTGCCGTTGCTCCCCGTAACCGCGATAACGAATTCCGGCAGCTTGATTTTCGAGAGAATATCCGGGTACATTTTAAGCGCGATCTCTCCCGGCAGGCTCGACCCGCGCCCTATCAAATGCCCGAAAAAATACGCCAGCTTGCATATCAGAATGGTAAAAAACATTCGCATCTATCAAAATCCTCCGATTAGAGATTGTTTAAAATAAAATACCGTTACATTTTAACATATTTTGGCAAGATTGTCAAGTCAGCCTTTGATCGGCTTATCCGTCAGTTTTTTAAGCAGCGGAACAATCATTCCTCCAACGGAATTTCCCAGAATAACGATCGGAAGATAAGCCGCGACTTGCGGGAGCGTTCCCGTCAGGAATATGTAGAACATATCCGCTATACAGTGGTTGAAGCCGCAGAGAATAAACACCATAATGCAAAGCATTGTTCCGACGACCTTTTCAACGTGCCCGCCCGCCTCGTTTGAAAGCCGCGCGTTTTCAACGGCGGTGAACATCAGAAGCCCGCAGAAGATCGCGAGTATAAACGCGCTTAAAAGCCCGTCGCCAGTTTTGACCGCAACAGAAGTCGCCGATTTCTCGATGATCGCTGCGGAAATACGCGTCTGTCGAAGCAAGATCGCGTCGATGAAGGTTCCCGCGGCGTTGCCGAGCAGTGTGAACAAGCACTCGAGAAGATACGAGGGCTTGCGCAGCGGCACATAGCCGATTTTCCCCGTAAAAAGCCCGAACCCGAACTGAATTATCGCGAACAGCCCCAGCGAGAACAGCGCCGCACCGACATATTTATTATCGCACGACAGCGAAACGCACCCGCCGATGCCG
>JAIDPG010000238.1 GCA_029062865.1 Oscillospiraceae bacterium | reverse complement strand
AAGTGACATCGCAAGCAATTCCGCAGTCGACAATATAATCGGGATCGGGGAGTTTTCCGAACCGGAGACGGCAAGCAGCGCTTACGTAACGAGCCCGCCGAAATACGATAACAAGCTCAACATCGGCGAGGTGGAGATTGCGGAGGAAGCCACATATATGTTATATTGTATTCCGGGGCAGTTTGAGATGACGCGCGACGAGGTGCTGGAGCATTTCGGACTGAGCACGGAGCTGGACTTGTCTGGTGTTGTTGACGGACTTCGCGAGACTGCGCCGAGAAACGGCGTTTTAAACATCGACGGAAAGCACGGATTTTGCCGTTTCTATGTCACAGAAGAAAACGGCTATGAACACTGGGAGGAGCTTCAGCAGAGGTTTGAGCACGACGAGTTCGTGTTCGAGAGCGCAGACGGCACAAAAACCGCTACGGTCATCTTCGACCATGACGAGCGAGTGGATTGGCTTCGCAGCAATATACTGTCTTACGTGGAGGACGAAGGTCACTACTCCGGAGGTTACTACTCTACCGAGCCGTTTTACGCGCTCCCCGCGTCCGAGATAGCGGGCGTTGAAATGCGCATCGCAAAGCGCAGTACCGTGGGCTACTACGCGGAATTTGTCACGAAAACCGCTGCTGTCGAGCCGCTGGCTGTCGGGCTTGACACAAGGGGGCTTTCCGAGGAGGAGACGGTAAGTATTCTCGAATATCTCGCGGAATATGTAGGCGCGGCAAGCCCGAACTCCGAGAACAGCGTTTCCGCCGAGGAGCTGGAGGTTTCTTATCCAGAATTGTTGTATTGACGCTTAAAAAGCAGCCTTGATTTTATTATAAGTATTCCCCCGCCTACGGCGGGGGAATTTTTCAGCGGTCTACTTTGGGAGGGTGTTTGATCTCTTCCAAGGACTCGTTTACAAAATCGTCGGATTCAAAATAAGTATATCCGATATCAACGCCGTTGTCATTCAGCTTGTATACAAAAACATTCGACGCTTGGCAGATCAGCGTGTACTGTTCCTCCGACTCCACAAGCCATTCCATAATAGCCCTTTGTCCGGAGCGTTTGTTGTCTCTGAATACCTTTTCGTGATACTCCAGACAAGCCGGAATGTCGGCGTAGATTATTATGTCCGGAGGAGCTTCTTTAAACCTCTCCAGATCGCGCAGGGCGTATTCGTCAGAGCAGACATCATAAAACAGAACCGGCACAAAGCCCGGGAAGTCCTTGTCAAGCAGGACATTGAACAGCGTCGTATGAGGATAGCCGAGCACGGTGCTGTTTTCGTCGGTATTGCTTTCTACGGTCTTATACACCTGCTTGAACATATTGCTTTTTTCCTCCGATAGCCGAAAGCCCTCAAGCCCCTTTATATCAACAGCGCAGGTTTCCTCGTATATGGGATCCGATTCATTGCCCCACCAGGAAAATGCATGTGCTATTTTTTGAGACATACAAAATATACATATCAAAAAACAGCCAGTTATTACGCAGGCTTGCTTTAAGCTGTTGTGTTTCGCTTTGTAATCAAGCAGAAGAGCGATAAGCACAGGAAGCAAAATACTTACGGAAATGGCAGGGAAGTATACCTTGGATGTCATAAGCAGGTTATATTCATATATAAAGGCGCACACCAAAAGAGAAAGAAGCCCCCAGTTTACTACCGCTTTTTTCCTGAAGCCGAAATATGCGATCGCAAAAATGCCAAGTACAAAAGCCACAAATGATACGCTTGTTGTCCAATTGGCAAAGGTGCTTGCTTTGTACACGTCAACATAATATCCGCCCGCCAGCGTAAGCAGCAGCCCTTCCACAACAGCGAACAAAACCGTCACTGCCGCCGCGGGGAGCACGCTTTTAAATCCTTCGCCGTCGGCGTTCCCGAGTGCTCGTGACATAATATACAATGCCGCAAATACTCCGCCTATCAACAGTATGTACAGGATATAACAAAGCAGGAATTCGGGCATAAAGGTAAGATTTAGGTATAAAATGAAAGCGATGACCGGAATTGTTGCCGATACGATTCTGAACAAAACAACATTCTTTTTTATCAAATTTTTCTTATAAATTACATACAGCAAAAGTATGGCTATGGATATCAGCAGCAATATATATTCATTTATCAGTACCAGGAACGGCGAAAAAATGATATTTAACGGAGAAGTGCCTTTGTACGATGTGTCCAGATATACCTGCTCCAGCATTGGAACAAACGCGTTATTTGCAATAAGATACGCGCATATTATGCCAAGCGGGATAAGCATTCCGCCTATCGCCTGAAGAGCTCTCTTTAAAAACGGCTCCTTTTCCTTGACGCAATAAAAAATAAGATACAAAAACAAAATAACACACGCCGCAACCATCATAGGCTGCTTCAAAGCTGACATAAGTCCCAGCAAAACGCCCGAGATCATCATCCACAAGCTTTTTTTCGGCTTGCTGCCGGCTCTTATAAAGCGGTTCATCGAGCAGGCTGTAAACACCAATAATGTTGCGCTTGAATAATTATAATCTCCGAGCGTGTCATGATTTGTAGCCGAAATAAACACTCCGCCCACTATGCAGCCCACCCACGCTCCGAATGAGGACGTGTGTTTTTTTAGTTCAAAGAACAAAACCTCAAACGTGAAAATGCGCTCCGCCATTCTAAAGGCGCGGAAAATCAACGCGTGCCCGAATGAGAGCTTCCAGAAAACAAAGCTCTCAAACAGATCCAACGGCGGCATATAATAATAGAAATCACGATAGGGCACCTTGCCTTCGGACATCAGCTTGGCATACGCGAACGGCCAGCCCTCGTTCAGCGGCAGACAGCGATTGAAATAAATCAGATAATACATCAGCAAGACAACTGCCAATGACACCCCATAAAATATATTTTTAGATATTAACTTCCCGGAAACCGGCGTGTTCTTAATATCCTCCATTGTTCCTCCGATAAATATTAAATTTGTATTTCTCTTACCCCTGCTAATGGCAGAAAATTTTTAAAACGCCCCCGAAGGCGGCGTTTTAAAAATTGCAATTTGATGAGGGTCAGAATTCCTCGTCAATAAGATACTTCGGTCTGTCCTTGCTTTCGAGGTAGAGCTTGCCGAGGTACATCGCGACTATTCCCATACAGCCGAGGATAACTCCGCCGACGAACGCGATAATGCACGGGAGGATAAGCACGCCGACCGTCAAGCTCAGACACGCGCGAACTATGATTATTACAAGCAGCGCGAACGCCGCAATGCAGAACAGTATGCCCATAACAAGCGGGATAGCGAGCGGCGCGGTGGAGAACGCCATAATTCCGTCGAGCGAGTATAAAAACAACTTCCAGAACGACCACTTTGTCTCGCCCGCGACGCGGTTGATGTTTTCGTATTCCAGCCACTTGGTCTTGAAGCCGACCCAGCCGAAAATGCCCTTTGAAAAGCGGTTGTATTCCTTCATCGAGAGAATGGCGTCCACGACCTTGCGCGTCATCATTCGATAGTCGCGCGCGCCGTCTACTATTTCCGTCGTTGAGATCTTCCGCATAAGCCCGTAAAACCGCCTCGCGAACCACGAGCGAATAGGCGGCTCGCCAGAGCGTGTTACTCTGCGTGAGCCCACCGAATCATAGCCGTCCTCGGCGATGTGCGTGTACATCTGAGGCAGCAGCGCGGGAGGGTCTTGTAAATCCGCGTCCATAAGCACAACAAGGTCTCCGCTCGCCTTTTCAAAACCCGCGAGTATCGCCGCCTCCTTGCCGAAATTCCTCGAAAAGGAAATCAGATGCACGCGCTCATCCTTTTCGCGAAGCGACTTTACGACCTCAACGGTCTTGTCGCGAGAGCCGTCGTTCACAAAAATAAACTCCAGCTCCACGCCCTTTGAGCCGAAAAACGCGTCCTGTTTGATCGCCTCCGCGTAAAACAGCGGCACGCTTTCTTCCTCATTGTAGCAGGGAACAATAATGCTAAGCTTAGTGTAAGTCACAATCAATTACCCTCGGTTTTCTTTGCGTGAAGCAGCGGAGCGCGGTGCAGGTTTTCCGCCGTCAGTATCTTCATCTCAAACGGCGAGAACACGCGCCCGCAATCCGACAGCGGGTTCATAACAACCGGCTTTCCCGCCATTGACTGGAAGAACCGCACGATGTGGATCTTCATCACGTCAAATCGCATCTGCGAGGGGTTTGCCATAACGCCAATGCGCTCCGGGCTTGTGAAAAACGGCACGATTACGTGTCCGTCCTTCTGCATCATCATAATGTTCAGCTGCTTGTTGCCGTACTCGTCGACCTGGTCGCTGAACTGCCCTACCATCAGAACGTCCGCGCCCATTAAATCGGGCATCAGCTTGTTCCACTTGACCTTTGTGGTGTCCTTGTTCGCCTCGGCAATGCGCTCCTCAAGCTCCTTGTTCAGGTCCTTCATATCCTCAATCCAGTTGAATTCTTTCTCGGGGTCGGACGTTTTGCCGGGCTTAGTCGGTAATTCGGGCTTTTCGTATTCGGGGTTCAATCCTATTTCTTCCATAGGGGATAATCTCCTTTGTTTTCTTGTATTCTCCCCGCCTGCGGCGGGGAGAATACAGGGAATTTCTTTGTTTGCTTATCTTACTTTGTCAACGTTTTCTTTCACAATTTTAGCAACCACATCATCTAACGGCGAAGCTCCGAGATCTCCGTCCTTGCGCGAGCGCAGCGAAACGGTGTTGTCCTCTACCTCCTTATCGCCGACGATGAAGAAGTACGGGATCTTTTCAAGCTGCGCCTGGCGGATCTTGTAGCCAATCTTCTCGTTGCGGTTGTCGACCGTGGTGCGTATGCCGTACTTGTCGAGGTCGGCGGCGATCTTCTCGCCGTATTCCTTCGCGCGGTCGGTAACAGGGAGAATTCTCACCTGCTCCGGCGACAGCCACAACGGCAGCGCGCCCGCGTATTTCTCGATGAGATAAGCTAATGTTCTCTCAAAGCAGCCAAGCGATGTGCGGTGGATTATATACGGGTTCTTTTTCGTGCCGTCAACGTCAACGTACTCCATTCCGAAAAGCGGAGCAAGCAGCATATCTATCTGGATAGTTACAAGAGTATCCTCTTTTCCGAATACGTTCTTGTACTGAATGTCGAGCTTGGGTCCGTAGAACGCCGCCTCGTCAATACCTATCGTATATTCCACGCCGAGGTCGTTCAGGATCTTTTCCATTGTCGCCTGCGCGGTCTCCCACTGCTCCGCGGTGCCCTCGTATTTGTTCTTCGGGTTCGCGGGATCCCACTGCGAGAAGCGGAACGTGCAGTCCTCAAGCAGCCCTACCGTGCCGAGCATATATTTCGCGAGGTCAAGGCACTCCTTGAACTCCTCCTCAAGCTGCTCGGGACGGAGAATGTAATGCCCCTCGGAAATAGTAAACTGCCGCACGCGGATAAGCCCGTGCATCTCGCCGCTGTCCTCGTTGCGGAACAGCGTACTTGTTTCCGTAAGTCTCATCGGCAGATCACGGTAAGAACGCTGCCTGTTCAAGAACACCTGATACTGGAACGGGCAGGTCATCGGGCGGAGCGCGAAACACTCCTTGGTCTCATCGTCGGGGTCGCCGAGGACGAACATTCCGTCAAGGTAGTGATCCCAGTGACCCGAGATCTTGTACAGCTCGCGCTTTGCCATATACGGCGTTTTCGTAAGCTGGCAGCCGCGCTTCGCTTCCTCGTCCTCCACCCAGCGCTGGAGTATCTGAATGACCTTCGCGCCCTTCGGTAACAGTATAGGCAGCCCCTGCCCGATATAATCAACGGTCGTGAAATATTCGAGCTCGCGCCCCAGCTTGTTGTGGTCGCGCTTTTTCGCCTCCTCAACAGCGGTGAGGTACTCGTTCAGCGCGTCCTTGGAGGGGAACGCCGTGCCGTAAATTCTCGTGAGCATTTTGTTCTTCTCCGAGCCGCGCCAATACGCGCCGGTGACGCTCGTCAACTTGTACGCCTTGACGGAGCTTGTGCTCATCAGATGAGGTCCCGCGCACAGGTCGGTGAAATCGCCCTGCTTATAGAACGAGATAGGCTCGCCCTTGTCAGCGTGCTCCTTACAAAGCTCGACCTTATACGGCTCGTCCTGTTCCTCGAGGAACTTTATAGCCTCGTCGGGCGAGAGCGTAAACTGCTCGAGCTTTATGCTCTCCTTGACGATCTTCTTCATTTCCGCTTCTATTTTAGCGAGAGTGTCCACGGTGAACGGCTCGTCCGTATCGAAATCGTAATAAAACCCGTTGTCGATAGCCGGACCTATCGCGAGCTTTGTTTTCGGGAACAGCCGCTTAACCGCCTGCGCGAGCACGTGCGACGCGGTATGATTGAACGCGCGTTGTCCCTGCTCGTCCTCGAACGTAAGGATATTCAGCGTGGAGTCCTTATCAATGCAAGTTCGCATATCGCAAACTTTGCCATCTATTTCCGCCGCGCAAGCGACCTTGGCAAGCCCCAGCTCCCGCGCGATGTCAAACGCCGACATACCCGCTTCGAATTCCTTTACCTCTCCGTTTTTCAATGTGATCTTCATAGCTTTTTCCTTTCCGATAGGCTCTACGAACGCCTAACCGTTAAAATTTGCAGCCCTGCTTATTATTAAGTGGCTATACATTATTATTCTACATCAAATAGCAAAAAAAGTCAAGTACTTTGATAGAGAATAGTTGTTGTTTTTTTGAAACGAGGGGGCCGCGGGGCTTTTGACTTGCTCGTTATGTTGTGTCAAAGCGGCTTTGACTAACTTTTTTGTTATGTTGCGTCGGGGTTGCGAGGGGAAACCCCGTAGGGGGCGGGGGAACGCCCGCTTTTT
>JAIDPG010000237.1 GCA_029062865.1 Oscillospiraceae bacterium | reverse complement strand
GCCTTAAGCTCAAGGATATCCGCGGTGAGCCCCACCATTTCAAGCAAGGTATCCATTCCTTGCCCTGTCTTTGCGGAAACGGGCACGCAGATGATATTGCCGCCCCAATCCTCGCAGACAAGGTCATACTTTGTGAGCTCTTCCTTTATCTTCTCGGGGTTTGCGCCCTCTTTATCCATTTTGTTCATCGCGACGATTATCTGAACGCCCGCAGCCTTGGCATGGTTTATCGCCTCGATAGTCTGCGGCATAATGCCGTCGTCCGCCGCTACGACAAGTATCGCGATATCGGTGATCATCGCGCCGCGCGCTCTCATAGACGTGAACGCCTCGTGTCCCGGCGTATCGAGGAACGTGATGTCGCGGTCGCCGACGTTTACGCGATAAGCGCCGATGTGCTGCGTAATGCCGCCCGCCTCGGTCGCAGTTACGCTCGCGTGGCGGATATAGTCGAGGATAGACGTTTTGCCGTGGTCAACGTGACCCATTACAACAACAACAGGCGAACGCGGCACAAGATCCGCGGGGTCGTCCGGAGCGTCCTCAAACAGCCGCTCCTCGATCGTCACGATGATCTCCTTCTCAACCTTAGCGCCGAGCTCCTCAGCGACTATCGAAGCTGTGTCGAAGTCTATCGTTTCGTTGATGTTCGCCATAACGCCCAGCCCGAACAGCTTCTTAATTACCTCGGAAGCCGTTACCTTCAGACGCGTCGCGAGCTCTCCGACAACTATCTCGTCGGGGATCTGAACCTTAAGCTGCTGCTTTCTCGCGCGTTCAAGCTCCAGGCGCTTGAGCTTCTGCGCCTCGGTCTCGCGCTGCTTGCCGTACTGCTTGCCCTTTTGCTGGGACTTTTGGTTGATCTTCTGCTTCGAGCGGAAGTTGTCGTTGTTCATTCTTCCCGCGGGCGCGATAGTCTCATATCGCTCGTTGTACTTGTCAAGCTCGACGTAGCTTCCGCGCGTGTCGACGCGTTTCGTAACCTGCTCGCCACGCTGAACGCTCTCGCCCTTTTGCTTCTGCTTGGGCGGGTTGTTCACCTTTATCTTGCTCGAATCGATAGCGGGCTTTGCGGGGTTTTTAGCGACAGCCGCGGGCTTCGGAGCCTTAGGCTCGGGCTTTGGCTTCTCGACCTTGACCTCGGGCTTTTTCTCCGGTTTAGTCTCGGACTTCGGCTTTTGATCCTGCTTGGGCTCCGACTTTGCCTCTGCCGATTTGGTTTCGGCGGGCTTTTTCTCCGCTTTAGCCTCGGGCTTTTCGGTTTTTTCAACCTTTTCGGAAACAGGCTCCGCCTTCTCCTCAGCAGCCTCGGTTTTCTTTGCAGGCTTCTTCTTTACGGGCTTCTTTTCTTCTACCGGTTTTTCGGTCTTGATGTCCTTCGTGGTCGCAAAAGCCGCCTTAACGTCCTTTACCTCGTACTTCTTCGTAAATTTCTCGAGAACGTAGCCCACCTCGTCCGCGGTAAGCGAGCTCTGCGCCTTTCTCGCGGTTTCAACCGGGAACGCCTTGTCAAGGAGCTCGATAAGCTCCGACTTGTCGACGCGAAGATCCTTGGCAACGTCCTGCAATTTATATTTTGTCTGTTTACTTGGCAATGTAAATTTCCTCCAAACCTAATTTCGATTATGTTTTATCGAGCCGAACAGCCCCTCGTCCGCGACGAAGAAAACTCCCGCTCGCTTGCCTATCGCGCGCTTTGCCTCGTCCATATCGAACCCGGCTTTAAGCACCTCTATCCCGCTTTGCTCCGCGTGGAAGATAACTTCCTTTTCGGTCTTGGGCGAAACGTCGGCGGCGAGGACAACCCCTCCCGCGGTGCGCTTCTTTATCTCCCCGACCGCCGCGTCAAAGCCGATAACCAGCTTTGAGGCGCGCCTGCAAAGGCAAAGCGTTGACAATTCATTATTGATTTTCGGTCAGCTCCTTATTGATTTCCTTTTCGAGCTCCTCATAGATGCTTAGGGGCACCTGGCACTTGAACGACCGTTCGAGCTTTTTGCCTTTCTTGGCGAGTTCAAGACATTTCGTGTCATTGCATATATACGCGCCGCGGCCGTTTTTCTTTCCCGTTGGATCCACGTAGAAATTCCCGTCCTTGTCGCGCACAACACGCAACGCGCCTTTTTTCCCGATCATCTCGCCGCAGCCCACGCATTTCCTTTGAGGAACGCGTTTTACGGATATGTTCTGCATAGCCGCTCCTTACTCCGCGTTCGCGGATTCTTCAATTTCTTGGGCTGCTTCCGCAGAAGTCTCGGCTTCGCCTTCGGCAGCCTCGTCTTCTTCCGTATTCAAATATTTAGGATCAAGAGGAACTATCTCAAAATCCTCGTCGGTAACAGCGCTTTCCGCCTTGATGTCGATCTTATAGCCCGTGAGCTTCGCCGCGAGCCACGCGTTCTGTCCCTTGTTGCCGATAGCCAGCGACAGCTGATTGTCGGGAACTACCGCCTTGCACTCGCGCTTGTCGGGGTTCGGGTTTGTGATGACGACTCTCGAGACCTCAGCGGGCTTCAACGCCTGCTTGATGAACTCCTCAGGCTCCTCGCTGTAGAGCACCACGTCAACCTTTTCGCCCTTTATTTCCTTCGTGACGGCGTTTATACGGCTCTTTTGAGGACCGATGCACGCGCCGAGCGGGTCAACGTTTTCGTCCTTGCTCCAAACCGCGATTTTACTGCGGCTTCCGGGAGCGCGGCTCACCGCCATTATCTCCACGGTGCCGTCTTGAATTTCTGGGCACTCAAGCTCGAACAGGCGCTTTATCAGCCACTTGTCGTTGCGGGAGATTTTGAGCGTCTGGTTCTTCTCTCCCTCCTTGAACTCCTTCGATACGCCCGAAATGTAGACTTTAATTACCTGCCCGACCTCCAGCGTCTCGCCGGGGATCTGCTCGTTTCTCGGGAGGTTCACCTCGTTGTGGTCAATCTCCAGCGTCGCGAAGCCCGTTTTCGGGTCAACTCTCGTAACGACCGCGGACACCGCCTCATCCTGATATTGTCCCCAGATCTCGCTGAGGCGCTGTCTTTCGGCGGTCGAGAACCCTTGACGAATAAGATCCTTTGCGTTCTTAGCCGCAATTCGCTTGAACATTTTCGTGTCAATCGGAATTCTCACATGATCGCCGACCTCAAGCTTCGGGTCGATTTTCCGCGCCTCCTCAAGAACTATCTCCTTGTCGGGCTCGTAAAGATTGTCGATTTCCTCGATAACCTCCTTCAAAACATAAACGCTGAAATTGCGCTTTTCCATATCGAAATCAACGCAAACGTAATGCTCTGGGTTTAATTTTTCCTCGTCGGGCTCTGCTTTGCGCTTTTCGAACTCGATCTCTGCGTCAAAGTGCAGGTTTGACATCAGGCTTTTCTCGATTGCGTACTTGATTTTCTCGGTAAGGATCGCAATATCGATCCCCTTATCCTTCGCGAGAACCTCAAGATTTTCGAAAAAATCACCGTAATCCTCACTCTTTACTGTTTTTCGTTTAGCCATTTTTCCTATCCCTCCAGTAATTCAAAATCATTAAAATCGTCGTAATTTATTTTTGAGACATCCGCGAGCGGTATCCTCGCCTCGCCGAAATCTCCGCTTATCGTGATATTCTCTCCGTCGAAGCCGTCAAGCACGCACGCGATCTTTTTCTCGGGAAGCCCCTCGACGAGCTTGTAGGTTCGCAAGAGGATTCTCCTCCCTATCGAAGGCGCGAGCTGTTCAATTCGCCGCACCGGGCGCTCCAGCCCCGCGGAGCCTATCTCCAGGTAATCTATCTTGTCGATGAAGTCCTGCTTGTCGATCTCGGCGTTTATTATGCCGTCAATCGACGTGCAGTCGTCTATCGAGATACCCTCGGGCTTGTCAATAAGTATCCGCAGATACCACGCCGCGCCTTCTTTTATGAACACCACGTCCCACAGCGAGTAGCCGTGCTCCTCAACTATTGGTCGAACGACCTTTTCGGCAGCCGCCTCCACCGCGCTAAATCCTTTCGCTAACGCCATTCACACACTCCCTTAAACAAACTAAGAACCGAGGCGGTTCCTCGGTTCTTGCTGACTATGTGTATATTATACCACATATTCCCGCAAAAATCAAGGGGTTTTTGAAAAATATCCCTAAAATTTGCCGTTTTTATTCACTTTTTTGTTTTGGAAGCTCGCTTTTTTTCGGCTTGCGGACATACTTTTTCATACTTTTCTCACACACGCCGAATTTCCGATAGTTCTCGCGCCCTTCGCGCAAGGTCAAGCCGTGATTTGCCCCCGACGGTACGTCCAGCAGATCCTCACAGGATATCTCCTTATCAACAAGCACGCCTTTGATCTCGCCATTCCCGATTATAAGATATGCGTCATCCTCCCAAAAGCAAACCGGACAAATATCATACCCGCCGCGTTCGTCCAAAGTCAAACACCCGCAACATAAACAAGCTAATTTTCCCATTCAACCCTCAACTAAAAACTATGCGAAAACCGCTCGGATAACTCCGAGCGGTGATACTTATCCTGTTTTCTCAGATCACACGCCGAATTTCAGCGTGTTTACCTTAACGCCGGGACCCATCGTGGACGAAACGGTGCAGCTCTTGATATACTGACCCTTCGCAGCAGCGGGCTTCGCCTTAACTACAGCCTCCATAAGCGCGGTGAAGTTCTCTTCGAGCTTCGCAGAGCCGAAGGACGCCTTGCCGATAGGGCAGTGGATAATGTTCGCCTTGTCAAGACGATACTCGATCTTACCTGCCTTTGCCTCCTGAACAGCCTTCGCTACATCGGGAGTTACCGTGCCTGCCTTGGGGTTCGGCATAAGTCCTCTCGGACCGAGAACCTTACCGAGACGACCAACAACGCCCATCATATCGGGAGTCGCGATAACTACTTCGAAATCCATCCAGCCGCCCTGGATCTTCGCAACGGTATCGTTGTCCGCAACGTAATCCGCGCCGGCAGCCTTTGCGTCTGCTTCCTTCTCGGGCTTGCAGAAAACAAGCGTTCTGATAGTCTTGCCCGTGCCGTTCGGCAAAATAACCGCGCCGCGAACCTGCTGGTCTGCGTGGCGGGAGTCTACGCCGAGGCGAATGTGCATTTCAACAGTCTCGTCAAATTTAGCCTTTGCGGTCTTGCAAACGAGATCGAGAGCCTCTGCGGACTCGTATACCTTTGTGGAATCAACGAGCTTCGCGCTCTCATTATATTTCTTTCCGTGTTTCATAAAGCTACCTCCTTGTGGTCAAACGGAACAAGTCCTCCCACGTTATTTTAAAATCGCGAAAAATCGCTTCGCTCAGCTTGCCTCGCGATATTGCCTCCGCTTCGCTGCGGCAATATCACTCGCATTTTTCGCTCTGCGTTTCTTAAAGATCAGTCTACTACTTCTACGCCCATAGAACGGCAAGTGCCCGCGATCATCGAAATCGCCGTGTCGATATTCGCCGCGTTAAGGTCGGGCATCTTGGTCTCCGCTATCTCCTTGAGCTGCGCGTGAGTGATTTTTGCTACCTTAGTCTTGTTGGGAACACCCGAGCCGCTCTCGATCTTGCAAGCCTTCTTGATAAGAACGCTTGCGGGCGGAGTCTTTGTGATAAACGAGAAGCTTCTATCAGCATAAACCGTGATAACAACGGGGATTATAAGACCCGCCTTATCCTTGGTACGCTCGTTGAACTCCTTGGTAAACGACATAATATTTACGCCATGCTGACCCAGCGCGGGACCAACGGGCGGAGCCGGCGTTGCCTTGCCTGCAGGGATCTGCAGCTTAATAAATCCTACAACTTTCTGTGCCATGACAATATTCCTCCATATTAAATGAACAATTTAAGATTTAAGCATTAAAGCTTTTTGACAGCGGAAAAATCCGCGGTTGTCGGAGTTTTCTCTCCGAACATATTCTCCACGGCAATCTCCACTATCTGCTTTTCGAGGTCGACCGCTGTGATCTCGCCCTCAAAGCCCTCCATAACGCCCTGCTTGATAGCGACTCTGTCGCCGACTTCAAACGCGGGCAAGGTGGATTCTCTTCTGCCGTGCTCAAGCTCTCGCACTTCCTCCTCGCTCATGGGAGTGGGCTTGCCTTCGGGGCCTACAAAGCCCGTAACGCCTCTGGTATTTCTGCAGATATACCACGACTCGTTGGTTTCCACCATCTTTACGAACACATATCCGGGGTAGACCTTTTCCGCGACCTCTACTACGGTGCCGTTTTCCTTTTCAACGGTCTTCATAACGGTCGGAACCATAGCCTCCTCAATAAGGTTCTGGAGATTTCTGTTTTCAACGAGCTTTGTAATATCCGCCGCAACCTTATTCTCATAACCTGAATAGGTGTGCAGAATATACCATTTTGCTTCCGAGTCTGCCATATCAACCCTCCACAAGTTACTCACATCTTAATGGAACGCGAGCTTGTTCAGCAATCCGAACAGCGAATCCAAGCCGAATATAGCCAGCGCCGAAACAAGACACATCACAAGCACCACGATAGTGTTTCTTGTAGTCTCCTTAGGCGTAGGCCAAACGACCTTTTTAAACTCGCTTTTTGCGTCCTTGAAATACTTAACAATGCCCTTTTTCTTCTTTTTGGGCTTGCCGCCCTTGTCCTTAGAGCTCTTGTCGCTTTTGGACTTTGCTTCGGACTTCGTATCCGATTTTTCCAGTTCGGGAGAATTTTTTTCCAGGTTTACATCCTTCGCCATTGCGTTTCCTCCCTGTTACTTGGTTTCCTTGTGAGCGGTGTGTTTCTTGCAGAATCTGCAGTACTTGTTCATTTCAAGTCTGTCGGGATCGTTCTTCTTGTTCTTCATGGTGTT
>JAIDPG010000236.1 GCA_029062865.1 Oscillospiraceae bacterium | reverse complement strand
CCGCCGCGGCGTATTTGATGTAAATCGTCTTTCTTTCCGCGGACTGCTCCGATTCAAGTATCAGATCGTCGTCAATAAAGCCTATGGCATTCGCAAGTATAAAGGTTTTGTTCATATTTCTATTCCCTCCTTCGCTAAATAGTTCTTAAGCTTTTTTCTGGTGTGATACAGCATTGATTTTACCTTGCTCTCGCTGAACGAGAACCTTTTCGCGATATCGCTTACGGGCTCGAAAAACCAGTATCTGCGGACAAAAACCTTTCGAGCTTCGGGCTTTTGCCGCCGCAGAAAGGCGCTTATCGTCTCGGCGATGTTTTCCTCGGTGTTGTCGGGCGGCACGCTGTTGTCCGAAATAATCTCCTCCAGCTCGGCGAGCGGCACGGCGGCGTTCGATGCGCGCTTCGCCGCGGAATAGTATTCAAGCCTTTTCAAGGCGAGGTTTCGGGCTATTCCGCAAACAAACGCCTTTAAATTCCCCGGAATGACGTTCGCCGGGATCTGGTTCCACACCGCGAGCAGCGTGTCGTTCACGCACTCCTCCGCGTCCTCGGCGTTTGCGAGGATGTTGAACGCGACGCGGTAGCAAAGCCGCCCGTATTCCCGCTCGGTTTCCTTGATCGCCGTCTCGTCCCTCGCGGTGAATAGCTCTATAATCTGCCGATCGTCCATGCCGCTCACCTCCTTTATTATGATTGAAAGACCTTTCAATTATATAGTACGGATTTTTTGCAGTTGGTTGCAAGTTTTTGAAAATTTCCCATAACTAACAACTAACGACTATTCTCTGACAACTAACTTGACAAATCATTAGGGATATTGTATAATATAAAAAAGTTTTGCTCTGCTTGAATGTCCGGTGTGGTCGTTCTACGGCAGAGCCTTGAGAACGGAGGTCTCATATGGTTGAAATCAAAGTGCGCCCCGAAGAGGCTATGGAGCTTCTTATCAAGGGCAACGAGAAATATGTGAACGCTTTGCAGGGGATCGGAGACGTGTCGCCGCAGGCTCGCGAGAGGACGCTTACAGGCGGGCAGCACCCGTACGCGATAATTATCTCCTGCGCTGATTCGCGAGTTATCCCGGAGGCAATCTTCTCGGCGGGGATCGGGGATCTGTTCGTAATCCGCGTGGCGGGGAACGTTATTGATAATCACCAGCTCGGAAGTATTGAGTACGCCGCGGGGCATCTCGGCGCGGGGCTTGTCGTGGTGCTGGGGCACAACCACTGCGGCGCGGTTGACGCGGCGATGAATCACAATCCCGAGGGCTACATAAAATTCATCACGGACGAGATTGTAAAGGCGGTCGGCGACGAAAAGAACGAGTACCGCGCGTGCTGCCTGAACGCCCTTAACAGCAAGGCGCTTATTGAGTCGAGCCTCGAGATCCGCGAGGACGAGAAGCAGGGCTTGAAGGTTATCGCGGCGATATATCATTTAGAGACGGGGGCTGTCGATTTCCTTGAGAATTATTGATTAGAGGCAAGAATTTCAGAGGCAAGGGGCAAGAGGTCAGAGTTAAAACCTCTTGCTTCTTGCCTCTTATTTTCTTGCCTCCAAATCGGCAGTAAAGCTGTTCAGGTCTCGATATTTCTTCGGCGTGACGCCCTCACGCGCTCCGAAGGTCTTGGTGAAGTGGCTCTGCGAGGAGAACGCGAGCAATTCTGCGATTTCGGAAATCGGTCGGTCGCTGTATTTCAGCATACTTTTCGCGGCGGCGATCTTTTTCGTTATCACATACTCCGAGACCGACGTGCCGTTTCCTTCTCGAACAGCCGCGAGAGATAGCTCGCGTTAAGCCCCGTGTGCTCCGCGAGCTCTTCTACCGTGATTTTTTTGTGCAAATTCTCATAGATATAATTCACGCACAAAACCACCTGCTTTGAGAAGATCTTGCTTTTGCGGAGCGCGCTCATTTGCTTTGTGAAGTCCGTTTTGCACAGCTCTGTGACTTTTCCACGTTGCCACTTTTCACCGCGAAGTAAAAATCAAGCTCCGAGCTGTGCGGCGCGTGGATCTCGGCGGATTCTCGCAGGAGCATTTCCTTTATTGTTATCTCTTTATTATAACGCATATTTACCTCTTATTTTAATTTTAAATTTCAAAATTCCCTCACCACTGCTCCGTTTCGCTTCGCTACACTCCGCAGCGCTGAGGGAACCGGTCATAATTTTGCTTCGCAAAATTATGACACTTTTTGAAATTTATGCGGTTTGGGTATGTTTATTATCAACAGCTATTATATCATAATTATGATAAAAAGGCAATAATTTTTATATGTTTTCTTCTCTTATTGGAAGATAATAAAGATAATAAGTCACCGAAAGGAGTATTTGTTATGAAGAAAATTTTTTTGCCGATTACGGCGATTATTACTGCGCTTGGTCTGCTAGGCGGGTGCGCTGCCAACTCCGAATCCCGCACATCCGGAACCGGCAGCGATCCGCAGGGCGGATCTTCTGCCGGCGCCAGGAGCAATGCCGAACCGACGGCCGTTCCGGAGCTTGCGGGCTACAACCTTTTGTGGAACGACGAGTTTGACGGCGATAAGCTCGACGAGAGCATCTGGAACAGGGAGCTCCGCGAGCCGGGCTGGACGAACAACGAGCTTCAGGAGTATACCGACAGCGACGAAAACATCTTCGTCAAGGACGGCAAGCTTATTCTCAAGGCGGCGAAAACCGAGAGAAACGGCAAGGATTACTACACGTCCGGCAAGGTAAACTCGCAGCACAATAAGCCGTTCACCTACGGCAAGGTAGTCGTAAGCGCCAAGACTCCCGTTGGGCAGGGCTTATGGCCGGCTATCTGGATGATGCCCGAGGACGAAAGCTACTACGGGCAATGGCCGAGATGCGGCGAGATCGACATTATGGAGACGCTCGGGCACGACCTTTCAACCGCGTACTGCACGGTGCACTACGGCGCGCCGCACGCGGAGCAGCAGGGCACGATTACCGGGAACTTCGGCAAGGGCTTCCACGAATACAGCGTTGAATGGGAACCCGGCGAAATGCGCTGGTACGTTGACGGCAGCGAGGTGCTTGTCGTAAACGACTGGTTCTCCGGAGACGAGGGTCAGGACGACAAGCCTTATCCCGCGCCGTTTGATCAGCCGTTCTTCGTGCAGATGAACCTCGCGGTCGGCGGAAACTGGCCGGGAAATCCCGACGCGACGACGGATTTTGACAAGGCGCAGTTCGAGATCGACTATGTCCGCGTTTATCAGAAGCCGAGCTATGACACCAACGTAACCAAGCCCGAGGTTAATTACCGTGAGCCGCTCGCGGACGGCAACCTTATCTACAACGGCGACTTTGCAGAGGCGGAGGATCTTTCCGACGACAAGATCTGGACGTTCTATCACGCAGATGGCGGCAATGGAACCGCGGAGATCAAGGACAACACGCTGATAATCACAACAGAAAAAGAGGGCACGAAGGATTATTCCGTGCAGATCTTCCAGCCGGAGCTCCCGATGATGAAAGGCAAGAATTATCGCGTATCGTTTGACGCTTACTCAGACGAGGCGCGCAAGATGATAGTTGCCGTGACCGCCCCGACAGCGGGCTGGAGACGCTACCTCAACGACACGAAGTTTGACATCACGACCGAAAAGAAGACCTACACGTTCGACTTCACAATGTCCGCGAAGAACGACCCGAACGGCAGGCTGGAGTTCAATATGGGTCACTGCGGCTCCATCGCGACGATCTATATCTCCAACGTCCGCGTTGAGGAAGTCGAGTGATTAAAGTCACTTGCAATATATCTTGATTGTTTGCAGATTCTCCCCCGCTTTGGCGGGGGAAATTTGTTTATACGGTTGACTTTTGGCGAATTTTCTGCTATAATATACTTAATCTTAATAGCGCGTTTTCCCCGCCGCAGGCGGGGAAAACCGCACAGAATAAAAGCGTTAAAATTGGACGTCAAGATCGAAAGACAGCTTAAAATTTTTTGGAACACCTTGCTTGCTCAAGGCGGAAAGCGCGAGGATCTGGACTTGGAGCGGAGTGCGATTTGCGGCGTTGTTGAGCGCCCCCGCTCGCTGTTTCGGTTTCGTCCCCCGACGGAAAGCACGCTGGACGAGCTCGAAAATAACTTTATGTATTTTTCCTCCGCCGATCACTATGACGACCCGTTTGATACGTTTATGAAAACGGATATTCCCGAGCTTTTGGGGCTTGTGAATTCGATAAAAAAAGACACGACGGCGATACTTTCAATAATAAAAGAATGCTTCCCCGAATTCAACGAAAAAGCGCTCAAAGAGGATAATCTGAAGCTCGCCCCGACGTTTCCGTCGGAAGGCGACATAATCAAGCAGCGGCAGAATATGCAGATAGATACATATTCCGTCTGCTTTTGCGAGAGCGTGCGCAATGAAAGCAGCTGGATGAAGTACTCGGACAATCACAAGGGCTTCGTGCTGGAATATGAATTTACGCCCGAGCTTGTGGAGGGACTGTGGGAGAGCGAGGCGCTCCACGCGAACCTTTTCCCGATTTATTACAGCGACAAAAAATTCGACGCGACGAACTACGCGATCCGCGAAATTCTTCTGTTTCTAACGCGCCCCACACCCGCCGTTTATAATGAGCTGCGGCGCTTTTTGTGCTGGGAAAACACCAAGCTCTCGCTTATCAAAAACAAGTGCCACAAATACGACAAGGAGTGGCGGTTAATTCCCGCCTTCAGATTGTGCAACCGCGACATTATCCGCAAGAAGCCGCTTAGCGTCACGATAGGCTTGCGGACTTCAAAATACACGGAAAGAACGATCGTCGAAGCGGCGAAAATCGCGGGGATCTCTAAGTTTTATAAAATGGAAATCGATGATCGCGATCGCTTTGTAAGAAAGCAAATTCAATGATCTATTCCCACTCAAATTCCTCGCACAGCTTCCCCGTCTCAAAATATTTCTTTGCGGCGATCATCGCCGTTTCAAGCGGCACGACGATCTTGTCCTCGAAATCGCCCGCTTGCCCGCCGGTTACTAATCTGCGAGTGACAGGTTCGGGATTTGGATTGAGAAGAGTGTGGATAATTTCGTTGTCGTTTTCGGAGACAAAAACGTTGCACAAGCCACCGTTTCCGCCGCCAACGCAGAAATAGTTGTCCTCGTTGCCGTTATCCATGCAGATCTGCGTTGTGACTTTGCCGTCGAGGCTGTTTATTACGCGCTCCGCGTCTTGCCACGAGGGGCGCTCGATTTGTTTCTCGGGGGTTTTCGGGTCGGACAAATCGTCGTAAAAAATGCGTGTTACGTATATTTTATTCAATGTTAATCCTCTCTACAGTAGCTTATTTCGGGATTGTATTTTTCGCCGATCTCGGATTCCTTGTCCATATTGTAATTGAGGTAGCCGTCCTTGGCGAGGAAATAAACGCCCTCGTCGTAAAACGCGATAGTTGTTATCCAAAAATCCTCAACGCTTGTGTGAAGCACGTCGATTTCGCCGTCTGTTTTGAGGACGATTTGATTATCGGCATAAGCATAACAGCTCCCGGAATAGTCCGCGAAAAACGGGATAACCGTATCAAAATCGGGACAGCTTTTGAAGTCACTTTCGTAGATTTAGATAATTTCATCGATTTGCATCAGCCTGTAACCGGGCAGAAAATCTAAAAACATCTGCTCCTCAATCTCCCGAATCGTGCCGTTGCAAACGCTGTAAATCTCCTCGAAAAGCGCGGGGATTTCCGAAAAATGCTTTTTCAGCTTCTCACGGAATTTTTTATCCGCGGGCGCGAGGGTGCTTGTGTAGCCATTTCTCAGCTCCTCGCTTTTTTCCAAAAACTCTTTAAATCCCATTTTTGTTTCTCCTTTAAATGTTGTAAAACGAGTATTTCAGCTTTTCTTTCTTGAATTCCTTGGGGGTGAGATTCACCTCCGCGATCTCCTTTTCCGGCAGCCTTTTCCCGCCGCGGACGGTGTAGGTG
>JAIDPG010000235.1 GCA_029062865.1 Oscillospiraceae bacterium | reverse complement strand
CCTTTTTGTACACAAGAAAGAAGATCATCGGCAGCGCGAGAAAGAAAACGAGCTTTATCGGAATCTTGACGAAATAATTCGGCTTGATAACGGCATCTATCAAATCCACGAAAATCGAAAACACAAGCACCGAGGCGGCGATGTAAATGCTTTTTTTGTTAACGAATCCGGTCATAGCTTGAAATCCTCAAACCCGTCAAAAATATTCTCCCCAAACGCCTCCTCGTCGCCCGCCTCTATAAAGCGGAACTCGTCGAGCCCCATTATCTCGGGGAGAGGCTTGTCAGGGTGGTCGTAGGCTACGTTCAGAAGCTCAATGAAATCGCGGATCATCTCGCGCGGTGTGATATTTGTGTTCGCGCCGACGCGCTCGAATTCCGCCTTGACGAACGCCAGCCTGTCCTTCAGCGTCGCGCGGGGCTCGTATTCGTAGAGGATCCCGTGTATCTCCGCGAGCTTTTCCGTCAATACCGTGAGTTCCTCGTAGGTGAGCGGCTCGAGGCGGATTATCGGCGCACGCATATCGCGGAGCTCCCCGGAGGCGAAGCGCCCGCCCTCCAGCCTCGAACGTAGCGCGTCGTAGCTGAAAACGCCGCGGCGCGTGTCCTCAATGCACTGCGGAGTGCCGCACATTATAATTCCCAAATGCGAAGCCTTTCCCTGCATACAGTCATTGTACATTGTGAGGATCTTTTCATAGTTGCTCTGGCGCGTCGTGGTGTTCGGAATCTTCATAATATTCACAAGCTCGTCTATCATCACGACCAAGCCCTTGTAACCCGCGCTGACGAGAAACGCACTCATCAGCTTAACGTAATCGTACCAGTTCGCGTCGTTTATCACGGCGTTTATGCCGATAGCGGCTTTGGCTTCGGTTTTCGTGGAGTATTCCCCGCGCAGCCAGCGGACAGCCTTCGCCGCGCCCTCGTCGTCAACCTCGCTGTAGCAACGGTGGAACTCCGTCAGAACCTCCGCGAAATCAAAGCCGTGGACGAGATCGTTCAGCGCGTCGATCTTCCGCTTGATCGTGCGCTCCACCTCTATGTCGAAGAATTGATTGGTCTCCTTCATTCCCTTGGTCTCGCGAACCTCCGCACGCACGGATTCCACCCACTTTTCGAGAATCAGCTTCAGCGCGCCGCCGTCCGGGCTTGCCTTTACGGAAAGCGACTTCATCAGCTCCCGATACGTTGCCAGGCCCTGCCCCGCCGATCCCACAAGGCGGCGCTCCGGCGACAGATCCGCGTCCGCCACGGCAAAGCCCCTGTCCATAACGTGCTGGCGCATAGTCTGGATAAGGAAGCTCTTGCCCGAGCCGTATTTCCCGACAACAAAGCGGAAAAACGCGCCGCCGTCCTCGGCTATCTGCACATCGTGGAGCAGCGCGTTTATCTCCGCCTCGCGCCCCACCGCGACGTACCCAAGCCCCACGCGAGGCACGACGCCGCCTTTCAGAGCGTGGATCAATACGCTTGCTATTCTCTTCGGAATTTTCATAAATATCAATCCTTTACTGGAAAAAATACTCCTATTTTTTTGCTTTTTTGTCAGCCATAAAAACAAAAAATAAAATTTTTCTTCGGGGAGAAACATATAATTTATATTTACCGTACCTTATATTATACCACATCTAAATTGAAATTGCAACATTTATTTCCTAAGTTGTTTTTTGTGTATCATTTTTGGGACAATTGCTGTTTTCACTCTTATTCGGATAAAAATTATCGTTTTTCGATAAAATGCTATTGACAAACAAGAAATTTTGTGATACAATATAACTAAGCCCGGGATTTTTCGCTGCCTTAGGCGGGGAAAGCCGTCATTAATCGGAGGATAAGCTATGAAAAAAGACCACTCGTTAATTCTATCGCAGATACTCGTAAAACTCTGCTACGCCGTGGTTCCGGCGTGCTGTATTTTCGCGCCGATGCTCGTGAATTATTATAATGAGAAAACCGCTCATATTCACGCGGAGAATGTTGTTACGCCGCTTCTGATAACGCTTTATTGCTGCGTGCCGTTCGCGGTGGGGGCGCTTGTCTGCCTTGATCTGCTGCTTCGGAACATCTCGCGCGGGGAGCCGTTTATCGCGAAAAACGTCACGCTTTTGCGGATAATCTCGTACTGCTGCTTCGGGGTGGCGCTCGCGTTTATTTACTTCGCGATTATTCGCCCGTTCGCGTTCGCGATAGTTTTCGCGGCGGGGTTCTTCGGGATAATTCTGCGCGTCGTCAAAAACTGCTTCAAAAAAGCAGTCGAGATACGCGAGGAAAACGACGCGACTATTTGACGGGGGTGCGGTATGATAATCGTTAATCTTGACGTAATGATGGCAAAACGGAAGATCTCATCAAACGAGCTCGCGGAGCTTGTCGGC